>PWTP01000132.1 GCA_003563865.1 Dehalococcoidia bacterium | reverse complement strand
TCTGTTCGTGGCTCAACTTATAATCTAACTACGTAAACAATGCCAAATCAAGGAGGCTCCTATGGCAGAACGCGAATATCGGGAAAAAGATGAAAAAGAAGAAAAGCGCCATGAAAAGGAAGAAAAAGGCCGGGAAGAGAAATGGCGCTCTGACCCCGTCAATGCGGTTACCTGGGCTGCCGTTCTAATCTGGCTGGGGTTGATATTGCTGGCAAGAACTACCGGTTTTGCTCAAGAACTGGATTGGTTCGATCCATGGCCTCCCGTATTTTTACTCGGTTGGGGTGTGATAATGGTTATACAGGCATTGATCAGGGGTATGTTGCCTGGCCAGCGCTGGTGGGCACCCGGCAGTCTTATTTTTGGCTTTATTCTTGTTGGTGTCGGGCTCGGATGGTCTTTCGGCTGGGGCTGGGTTACTCCTATGGTGCTCTTTGCCGTTGCTGTGACTATTCTGTTTAGTGCATTTGTAAAAAAGAAATAGTTTTAAAGCCGGCCAAGGTTCAAAGATGCAAACTCAGTCCATGCATATGAAAGTGGAGTCCACCATCTGTCTCTACCGATGCAGCGGAAATATGGCGGCTTGAATGCTCTAATTGTGTCTCCTATCTTATACCGGGCAAAAATGGGGGTTGATACAATAAGGCTGCCCATTTCTCCGGGTTTCATCTCGTGCAGCATTTTTATTTTTCGGCCGGTATCGACTTCAAAAAAGAACAGATCATAGTTTGGTACCCAGGCACGCCTTTCATCCATCTGCTGGCCGAACATGCCTTCGGTAGCGCCGTATATCTCTCTTATTGCAATATCTTTGCCGTAGTAGTCTCTGAGTGTGGGTGCATAACGGGTATTAATACCGGGAACACTGCCCAGGGTAAGAATACGAACTCGCCACAGGTCTTTAGGATAAATGCCATGCCTTGAGCGCATATGTCTGCCAAACAGGGTGGCCGTAGGTGCAACACCACCCACCAGAGTAACGTTTTCCTGCCGGCACTTTTGATAAGCCAACTCAAACCGGTTTTCCCAGTCTTTTAAGGTTTTACCACCACCCAGAGCATCTATATCTTCCTGTGACGGCAACGAGCGTATGGGTGTTCCGGTTGATACGTATTTAACATAAATCCCCGAACTGTAACCGTATTCAAGTTCCCTGTCACCGGCCTGTATCTTGCCCACTACCGAAGGAAAATTCAGGTTTAAATTTACCCCTTGCAGCAGGCTGAAATCACCACTTTCTACAATGTAATTTAACATTGCCCGGCCGGCACAAACACGCATTTCGATGTCTGTTTTGGTCATGGGAATAAACTTGGGTTTATTTTTGGTGGTACCCCGGGTTATTGCCCATCCTAGAGGTTCTTCGTACAATAATAAACCGGTATCTCCTTGCATAACCCTTTCGATTACCGGCAGATAGCTTTCATAATTCATTACCGGAAAATTCTTACGATAATCATCTATAGAAGAAATGTCATCGGCTTTATAAAGACGCCCATAGGCGGTTTGGGCATAACCTTTGAGCAGGCTCTCAAGCACTTTTTGCTGGCTGGCAGCAGGGCTTGCAATGGACTCATGCCACAGTGTGAGAAATCCCTTTAATTTTTTCATCATCTCGGGGTTGGGTTCAGGCATAACAGCTCCCCCTTTTTATAAAAACTATTACATAATACTAATATAGCTGAACGGGGTTTTCAAATGTGCAGTATTAAGTGCTACTTAGAATCGTGGTTTTCTGATGGCTGTTTATTAAGAAATCTGAATTCTAAAATACATGAATCTGAGCCTTTGCACAACTGGCTTTTGAGCTTGAATTTTATATCTTTGCCAAACTCAGAAGCCCATACAGTATAGTCGGCATTACAGATAACATCTCCCACCTTGCCGGCCAGATTTTGCCTGCCTGATTTAACCATAAGGTTAAACCAAGGGCATTTGGATATTATTATCTGGAACTGGTTAGAGTCGGGGCTCCTTTCGATTTCGAAATCAAAGCTGTCAATTTCCAGCCTGTTTTCTAAACTTTGCAAAAGAGCAGCCAGGCCATCGCCAAGGCCTAATGCTTGTTTCAGTTGGCGGGCTTGTATCTTGGGCAGTATCTCCCAGACTTCTTTATCAAGTTGAAGGGCAGCATCAAACCCGTACTTCTCTTCAACTTTCATAAACCACAGCCCGTCTACGGCGCTATAACTACGAAGCAAATATTCAATTTTCTGTTTTTCGGTTAATTCCATTAAGACATTTCTCTTTTAATCTTTTACTAGCTTATTAAACCTTTTTGTTTACGCTTTCGTCTTAGTATAAGCTTTTCAAGCTCAATGGCTATGAACCCGGGCAGTAAACACGGCAATATGTAAATCCACCACTCAAGTGGGAAGTTTTCTGTCCTGAAAAAACTGTTAAAAGCCGGTACAAAAGTTGGCAGCAAGCGGAAAGTAATACTGGCAGCAATCCCTCCCAGGAGCCATTTGTTGGAAAAAGGGTTAAAAGCGAAGGCAGAGTTATATACTGACCTGGCACTTACCACATAACCGAAATGCACCATTAATACTGCCCAGAAGGCTGCAGTTTGAGCTTGTGTTAGCAAATGTGGGTCTATAATAGTTCCATCGGCTGCAACTGCTGCTGCTCCAAAGAAGTTATAAATAATAAAACCCGAGGCAGCTATGACGAAACCTATCAATAGTGTTCGCTCAAGCAGAAGCCAGTTAGCCAGTTTTTCTCTGGGACTGCGTGGGGGTGAATTCAGTAAGCCCTTATCTTTAACTTCCATCATAAGTGGCATGGTAAGGAATACCGAATCAAACAAATTGACCCACAGAATCATAATCGGTTCTAAAGCCAGGCGGGCCTGGAATACAGGTAATAGTGGGGCAAGTAACACTGCACCTATCACCAGCAGCGCTTGCCCTCCATTGGTGGGCAGTGTATATAGAATGGCTTTCTGCAGATTTTTCCAGGCATGCCTTCCTTCTTCAACCGCACTGACTATGCAGGCAAAGTTATCATTAATTAGAATCATGTCAGAGGCTTCTTTGCTTACCTCGGTACCGGTAATTCCCATGGCTATTCCAATGTCAGCTGCCTTTAAAGCTGGAGCATCATTTACTCCATCACCGGTCATGGCTACTACTTCTCCCTGTCTTTGTAACTGCAGGGCAATTCTAAGTTTATGTTCTGGAGCTACTCTGGCATAGACTGATACTTTTTTGACTGCCTCTAGCAGTTCATCATCACTCATGGCGGCTAGCCTTTCTCCAGTTAAAGCTTCACCCTGGTCACCGTTCATTATTCCAATCTGACGGGCAATTGCCCTGGCAGTTAAAACATGGTCACCGGTTATCATCACTGATCGGATGCCAGCTTTTTTACACTTCGCAACCGCTTCTATGGCTTCCTCTCTCGGCGGATCTATCATTCCCTGAATGCCAGTAAAAGTAAGGCCGTTCATGTCGTCGGGCTCTAATGAAGTTTTGTCTACAGGCACTATTTTATAAGCCATAGCCAGCAGACGTAAAGCTTGACTTGCCATCTGGCTGGCCTTTTCCAGCACTAGCTGGTTGTTTACAGGTTGTAAGGCAGAAGAATCAGTGAGCTGGTTGTGGCACATTTTCAATACCTGTTCAGGTGAGCCTTTTACAAATATTATGTTTCCCTTTTGACCCCGGTGCAGGGTAGCCATATACTGCTGTTCAGATTCAAAGGGTATTTCATCAATTCGAGCCATCGGGTTCTCGATGCCGGCTTTTTTAGCAGATACCAATAGAGCCCCTTCAGTAGGGTCGCCCATAATGCTGTAACTGTCATCTTCATTTACCAGTTTGGCATTATTACACAGGTAACCTGCCTTGAGTGTTTCTGCAAGCGCAAGGTGTGCGTTTGCCGGGTTTATTTCCTCTTCATCCACAATGAATGATCCAGTGGGTTCATAGCCGATTCCCTGTACTTGATACTCACTGTCCCCGGTATAAACCTTAACCACCGTCATCTGGTTTTTGGTAAGAGTTCCGGTTTTATCCGAACAGATGACCGTAGTAGAGCCCAGTGTTTCGGCTGCTGGTAACCTTTTAATAAGCGCCTTTTTCTTCACCATGGCTGAGGCTGCCAGGGCAAGAATTGCCGTTACCAGCATTGGCAGCATTTCAGGAATAGCTGCTACTACCAGCGATACTGAAGCCAGAAAACTGTAGACCGGTGTATAACCAAAAACAAAACCCAGTACAAAGTTGACTGCTCCGATTCCCAGAATAACCATCATCAAGGTCCTGGTAAAAGCTGCTATATTTTTTTGAAGAGGGGTAACTACCTTCTTGGTTCCTTTTACCAGTGTGGCTATTTTGCCAAATTCAGTGTTTTCACCGGTAGCAACAACAACTCCTTTGGCCAGACCACGCACAATGAAGGTGCCGCTAAAAGTAATACAGCGCTGGTCTCCCGGAGGAAGGTTTGGCCTGTCTACGGCTTCTTCATATTTGGCTGCTGGTTTTGATTCTCCGGTAAGAACTGCTTCATCTGCATATAAATTCTTAACATCAAAAATGCGAAGATCAGCCGGTATTTTATTACCACCTTCTAATAAAACGATATCACCCGGTACCAGTTCTCTGGCCGGGATAACCTTTTTATCACCATCCCTTAATACACTGCATTCCTGGACTATCATTTTACGCAGAGCATCCAGTGCAGCTTCGGTTTTACCTTCCTGGAAAAAGCCAAGCAAAGCGTTAAGGATAACTACACCGGCTATTACCATGGTGTCGGCCATCATGTCCTCACTGGTCATGGTAAGGATGAAGGTGGTTATTGCAGCTGCTATCAGAATATAAACTAATGGATCGTGAAACTGGCGCAGAAAACGCATCAGGGTACTGGGTTTTTTAAGCTTCAGTTCGTTGTAGCCATATTGGCTGATTCGTTCTTCGGCTTCGCTGTCCGATAGCCCTGAGTTACTGGTTTTCAGCTTTTGAAAGGTTTCTGTTGTTGTTAACCGGTACCACTCCTTTTTTTGGCTAGCTGTTGGGTCGCTACTCGTGTTTGGCATGTTTAAAGGCTATCCTTCTAGTTTAATGATTTAATTGGTTAGCGGTTGAGTGCCAGGGCTGTAACAATAATTTATTAAAAAGCAAATTGCTATTATTTTTAAACGTGTTTATATACTGTTCCAAAAAAATAATAATCCACTGGTGGGAGGTAATGACACCCACGCGGGAATATAGTGTAGCTTAAAACCCTCCGGTTAACAAATGAGCCATAGCAAATGCAGTTTATGCCTTTGCGAAAACTTGTTTCTTAGTGATCTTTGATACAAGGATTCACCCAGGTTTATTCATTGCAACGATTGAATTCGAAAATTAAATTTCAGGCAAGGTTTGTATATATTCAAAAATATAGGCTAAACAGGTTACCAGCGCAACAGAGCTTAAGATATAAAAAAACCTTTAAAGAATTTTAGTG
>PWTP01000062.1 GCA_003563865.1 Dehalococcoidia bacterium | reverse complement strand
CTCGGAGGCCCCATTGAAATGACTACAACCCGAAGCCCGTATTTATCTTTAATTTTAAGGCTTTCCTCCAGGGCATGGGTATCAAAAGGATTCATAATCGAGGGCACGCCCTGCCTGATAAGAGTGCCCTTAACCGGATCTATCTGTACCTGGGCCGTATCAGGTACCTGCTTTATGCATGTTATTATTTGCAATCAAAAGCCTCCATGTTTAACTGTTTGCTTTAGTTTAACTCCAATATAGAAAACAGAAAGTATTACCCTGACCATAATCCAGGTTGTGGGGAAAGTATAGGCTGATAGTCAAAGACAGGCAGATATTTTATCGCATTGAGCAGAAATTTTCACCTCGAAGCTCTATCGGGTTCTGTCAGATAGCATAATTTTGGCCGGGCTGGCAATACTCGTGGCTCCTTAAGACCGTATCATCCCCAAAAGCATTTTAAAAGGCCTAACCGCCTTCAGGCTGTGGGGCTCACCAGCCGGCATTATTATAACCTCGCCTGCCTCAAGCCGGTATTCTCTGCCTGAGATTGCAATTAAGCCTTCGCCATCAAAAACATATACCATGGCATCAAAAGGGGCGGTGTGTTCGCTCAAGCCCTGGCCTTCATCAAAGGCAAACAGGGTTAGTGTTCCGGTTTTCTTGTCTATTATGGTTTTGCTTACTACTGATCCCTGCTGGTACTCAACCATGCCGGCCAGTTTTTCTACCTGAGGAAGCTTATTTTTATCGTTTGGTTGGTTGTTCATGTTGTTACTGCATGCCCTCCATTAGCTAATAGTTCCGGTTTAATAAACACTCATTGCCACGCATTCGTCTGCAAACTGATACTCTCGAGCATATCATTATTTTGGCCGGGCTGGCAATTTGAGACACCCGGTACTGTTATCGGTTTTTATCAAAGGCAAATGTATAAAACGCTTCAAAGCTGGAATCCCGGAAGACCAGGGTGCAGGTATCGCCGTCTATGGTTATATCAATAAAGCTGTACAGCCCGTTGGCATACCACAGGCTGTATGGCGAAATATAAGTACGTTCCGGGTCGGGCAAGCCGCCAAAGACTCCGGACAAGGCATAAATTATTCCACCGTTAGCAAGCAGTTCCGGGCTGTGGCTGTGTGAAGAGCATACCAGGTCCACCCCGTATTCAATAAAAAGCGGCGTGATGGTCTCAATTGTTTCCGGGTTGTCATACCATTTCCAGCCAAACCCTTCTATCCCCGAAGCATAGAAATAGCCATGGCTCAAAACAACCTTCCAGTTATCGGCCGGAATGCTTTTAAGCTGGGCTTCAAGCCATTCAGCCTGGGCTGGAGTATAACTTTCGGCACTCCATTCCAAATCTAAAAAAAGAAAAGAGATATCGCCTACATCAACCCGGTACCAGAGCCGCGAGCCGGTTTGGAGGGGCATTCCTTCCGGATAACAGTAATTTTTATAATTGCTCAACCCTGAAAAAAGCGTATCATGGTTGCCTGCCACGTAACGAACCGGTATGGTTGCAGTGGCGGCCGAAAAGCTTTCAAAGGCTTCCTGCCACTGGCTGTTCATAAAACCGTATTCAACCAGGTCGCCCAGAAAAAAGAACAAATCAAAACCGTTATCCCGGCTAGCAATATCCTCCAGCATTTCTGCGGTTACATCATTACGGGCACGGCTAGAGCCGAAGTGTGTATCGCCAGCCACAGCAAAACGTAGCCGGCCATCGGCCGGAGGGGTGATAAAATAAGCAACCGGGCCATCATCCACCCGGTACCAGTAACGGGTATCAGGCACCAGGTCTTTAAGCATAAAAACGTGCTGTTTTGATGGTTCGTCTTGAGTAACACTGTATGGACCATCATCATTTCCCCATGCCAGAGAGGACGTGGTGGCCTTTGCAGCGTTAAAAGCTACTGCAATATCCGGTATACCGTAAGCCCCTGCTCCATCGGCAATCAAAAGCTGCGGCGGAGTATCTCCAATTCCCGCCGAAAAAGCTCCGCTGGTATGAAAAAAAGTTACCGGCAACACAATAATAACCGGCAGAGCTATTACTGCTATTAATACAGATAGCCGGTGCTGCAACACTGAATTACCTTTCTGCTTTAGCCATTGATGCAAACACCCAAAGCCCAAAAGGAGAAAGCCGCAAGCCCCCAAAAAGATAAAAGCTGCCCGGGCAATGATGTTTACCCGGTAAAGCCCGATAGTGCCATGTGAGCTGAGTGCCCAGGCCAGGAAAGCAAAAATAAAAAGGGCACCGGCCAGTACCATAATTAACGGCAGATGCTTTTTCACGCTGATAAACATATTCTTTAGCACAATTAAAAATTTACGGTAAGTTTAAGTGTTTTGAAGGCTATTGTCACGTCATTGTGTCTGAATAATTGATGGCATCATTGCATTTTGGGTTCTTGCCGGCCCTTTACCTTATAAGCATGAAGATAGCATAAGGGCCGGGCATATGCCCGGCCCTTATGTGGTAGTTTGTATCGAATTTAACCGTTTACTCTGACTTTTCGGTAGCAGTCGCTGCAGTAAACCGGCCTGCCTTCTCGTGGCTGAAACGGTACTTCAGTATCCTTGCCACAGTCTGCACAGACTGCAGAGAACATTTGGCGACTGGTTTTGTAGCCGCCGGTGTTTCCGTCGTTGCGCCCGGATTTACGAGCCCTGCGGCATTCGGTACAGCGCTTGGGGTCATTAGCGTAGCCCCTGGATTGGAAAAATTCCTGCTCCTCAACGCTAAAGGTGAAAGTGTGTCCGCAATCGTAACATTCGAGTGTTTTGTCTTGAAAGCTCATTGGATGGCCTCCTCTCTTTTAAATTTTAGTTAGAGCTCGGCCTTCCAATATTTGAGATAAATCAAAGGGATTTTTAAGAAACTTGTAATAACCTAAACTGAAACCAATTAGTTCTACCTTAACACAAATGGGCACCGGTTGGCAATTATGAACCTTTCATTGGTTTTCCATATTGGTGCCGCACCTGGGGCAAAACGCCATTTCAGGTGTTATTGGCAGCCTGCACCCCCGGCACGCAGGCTCGTTCTCAAGTTCGTGCTTACAGCCGCAGCGCGGGCAAAAATTCATCTCTTCGGTTATCGGCAGCTTGCAATCGGGGCATATATCGGCCTGTAACTGCTCGAGCATTTCTTCAGGCAATGATGGCTTGCTGTCCTGAAAAAGATGTAAATCACTTTTATTGGGAAGGGTCATATCGCCGGGGTTGATAGCAGATGGTGGCCGACCGGGATCAACAGGCAGCTTTCTTCTTACCCCGAAGGGAAACATTTCATCTTTACTCAACATTGGCGCCGGCCTGTTTTGATTCGGTGGCAGCGCATTGTTTTGTTCAAAAATAGGCCTGCCTTCGGGTTTATTCAGTTCATCTTCGGTTACTACAAAAATTTCACCCTCGGGGCTGTTCCATATGTGAAACTGCTCTTTGCACTTGGGGCAGCGGTGGCTGCGGGTGGGGGCTTTGCGCAGTTTTGCCGAACAATAAGGGCATTGGGCAAGCAAGGCCAGAACTCGAGCCATGTGGATCAACACCTCCGGGAAAATTTATTCAAAGGAAATTTACTTTATTACCGCTAATTCTACAAGTGTAAGAAAACGAGCGCAAATTAAACCGACTTTCACGGGTTTTTTGTAATACAAGCGGTAAAATAACTATAATGTTGCCATTAACGTGTTAAGAGGTATCGAGTTTTGGTAGGAAAAATGTCATTGCCGGTATTTTTGCTGGCGGGAATATTGTTCTTTTTGCCCTGGTTTTCAGCTACTTCCGGCGGGGTGCCGGTTGCAGAAATAAGTGGGCTTCAACTGATTACCGGTTATGATGTTACCGTTCCGGGTGCTCAAGGGGAGCCCGCGGTTTTTCAAAAAATACAACCGAACCCGCTGGCAATAAGCATTGTGGGCATTATTCTGCTTGGTTGCCTTGCCTTCTTTATCCGGGGCAAATTATCCTCCATTATCAGCCTCATGCTGGGGTTTTTTGGGGCAGCTCTGTTGATGGTGCTCCAGTTTAATTTAGAAGGCCACTTAAGCGCCCCGGGCGCCGTAGCTGAAATTAATTATTTGCCGGTTTTCTGGTTTGTGCTGGCTGCATTTGTACTCGCAGCGGTAATATCCGTAATCGATCTACTCTTGCCCGGTAAATCTGCCATTGACGAAAGATACCTGCCAAAAAGAGGCTTTAAAAGCCAAGACCTCGATATTGAATCTGCCTTGCTTTACCGGGATGTGGATGAAGATATTCCTCCACCGGTTGAAACTTTTCAAAGGCCTATCATAGCCGTCCCTCCGGCTGAAGCAAGCCAGGCTTGCCGCTTCTGCCATAAGTGTGGAGCAAAAGCCATGGAGAGCATGGGCTTCTGCCACAAATGCGGGGTTAAGCTGCTGGAGGTAGAGTAAGCATCCGGGGAGCACTCTGTTAGTAGAGGCATTTTGCTGCGGCGGGACCTGCATGCATTTTTTGACCGGAGGCATATAACTGCCAGCCCCGTGATGGTGGTAGAAGTAAGCCTTATCTGTATAGGGCCAAAAATCTCACCTTGCATCAAGAGGCTGTCCAGAGAAGACTCGTCTACCAGGGTGGGCTCCAGCTTTAATTCTAAAGGTTTTGATTGCCCGCTTTGGTAATAGAGCCTTTGATTATCAAAAATGGATTTAAACATAAGAAAGCCCCCGGTGAGTCATTATACCCGAAAGAGCCGGTACAAAGCCCGTTGGAGGCCTTGTCGGGGTTTGTGCTAATATGGGCAGTGCCATGGGCGAAATAATAGCCATTATTGCATGCTCGCTCCTCTTGATTATCGGGGCTAGTGGGGTATTTTTGCCTGTGCTGCCCGGGGTGCCACTGGCATGGCTGGGCATATTCATTTATGCGGCTGTAACCGGCTTTGAAGCCATTTCAGTTACCACAGTTGTGGTTCTCTTTGTGCTTTCAGCACTTACCCTGGTGCTTGATTTTGTGGCCCCTATGTTGGGAGCCAGGAAATACAGGGCCAGCAGGCCGGGTGTCTTCGGGGCTTTTGCCGGTGCGCTGATAGGAATTTTTGTACTTGGTTTTTGGGGCATTATTGTAGGGCCGCTGGTAGGTGCATTTGTTGGCGAGCTGCTGGCCAAAGGGGATATCCAAAGAGCTCTTGGTTCGGCAGCTGGTTCATTCGTAGGCTGTATCGCAGGCAGCCTGTTTAAGGTTGTTTTAATATTTATCATGGCCGGGTTCTTTATTGCTTCTTTTATTTAGGGCAGCTGGCAGCATGTGGGTAAAATAGTAATCAATTCGTGCCAATGCTTGTCTTTGTCTTGACACGGGTGTCTGCGCGGCCTAAAATCGGTTAGAATTACGCAGGTTTATTGATTATTGTGACAACAAAGCTAAACGCAGTTGCCCAATTGGCAAAGAAAGGCCACGGGGGCCTTCCTGCGGTTTTACATTAAGTGTTCAGCAGGGAGAAGTGTAGATTGAAAGCCGGACTTCGCTTTTTTAAAACCAAAGAAGGCGTAGGCGTGCTGGCT
>PWTP01000056.1 GCA_003563865.1 Dehalococcoidia bacterium | reverse complement strand
TGGGGGAGGGTTACCGGTTTTATACATATCCCATGTCCAGCTCGCTGTTGTTTGCCCGGTGGAATAATCAGCTTTTGCTTCACTTATTACCCTGGCAAAAGAATCACGCTCAACCCGGTAATTCAAACGGATATCGGTTATTTCTTCCCCGTTTTCGAGTTCAAGAATAAATGTAACCGAATGTGGATATTCGGCTATGGCCGTGTTTTTGATAACCGTTATACCTGACTGAGATGCAATGGCGGCAGGCGGCAAACTCAGCAACAGAAAAGCAACTGATAACAAGCAACAAACGATTCTTTTTATCTTCATATTATCACTGCCTGGATAAACCCGACCTTAAGTAGGCGGTAATAAGCTCATCCAGCCCTCCTTCGAGTACTGCTTCCGGGTTGTTTACCTGGTAGTCGATTCGGTGGTCTTTAACCATCTTATAGGGGTGCAGCACATAGCTTCTTATCTGGTTGCCCCAGGCGGCATTGAGAGTGTCTCCCTTAATTTTATCCATCTTCTCTTGCCTGCGGACCAGTTCCATGTTTAGCAGCCTTGCTTTTAATATCTTAAATGCAATCTCTTTATTCATATGCTGGGACCGTTCGCTCTGGCAGGAAATAACAATACCGGTTGGCAAGTGCGTAACCCGGACTGCCGAGCTTACTTTTTGCATGTTTTGTCCACCTGGCCCTGAAGACCTGAAAGTGTCGATTTTAAGATCATCGGGTGACAGCTGGATATCAACATCCCCTTCGTCAGCCTCCGGCATTACCTCGACCAGGGCAAATGAAGTGTGTCGGCCATGATCAAAATCGAAG
Organism: Dehalococcoidia bacterium; assembly: GCA_003563865.1. Lineage (GTDB taxonomy): Bacteria > Chloroflexota > Dehalococcoidia > Dehalococcoidales > CSSed11-197 > CSSed11-197. The sequence continues at coordinate 4,709 of PWTP01000056.1, read as the reverse complement.
GGCGAAAGGCGCACAAGGCGATGAACTCCGTGTTCTGATTTGAGGTAACCGTAAGCCAGATTACCGCTTACCTCAATAGTTGCGCTCTTAATCCCGGCCTCATCACCCGGTGATGAATCTAGAATATCAGTTTTATACCCGCGCCGTTCTGCCCAGCGCAGGTACATCCGCATCAGAATTTCGGCCCAGTCCTGAGATTCTGTGCCACCGGCGCCTGCATGCAGTGACAGGACAGCTGAATTATGGTCATAGGGGCCGGAAAAAGACAACTCGAGCTCCAGTTTTTCAACGTCATCAAGCACCGCTTTAAGCTCACCGGTTAATTCTGATTCCATTGAGGGGTGGCCATCTGAGCTTTCGAGTTGTAACAGTTCTTCAATATCATCCAGGCGCTTTTTGAGACTTTTTATAGTGCCGACATCTTCTTTGAGCGAGGCCAGTTCTTGCATGGTTTTCTTGGCCTGGATAGTATCCTGCCAGAAATCGGGTTCTAATGATGCTTTTTCAAGACGGGCTGCTTCTTTGGCTTTTCTCTCCCAGTCAAAGTCGCACCCCTGCACGGGCTACCCGGTTTTTTAGATCGGATAATTGATCGGTTAATACTGACAAAGTTTGTTATCCCCTTAATAGAATTTCCCTGGTTATTTTACCACAATTTCTATTTCCTGCCGCCAAATGCGCCTGGCGGACCGGTTCAGGCAGACGGTAGCTGCGGCAGGTGGCGGCTACCCATTTGGTGGCATCATCGAGGTCAATCCGGTTACCGCTTGATACAAAAACCGGACGTACACCTTGCTTGGTGCGTAAAACATTGCCTATAACCTCGCCTTTATCTATGAGCGGGCTATGGCTTCCGGCTAATTCTGCAGGCTGCCGGTATTGTCCACACAAAACTGACTTTGCACACCCGATAACCGGTATATCTACCATTAATCCAAAGTGTGAAGCGATTCCCAGACGCCTTGGATGGGCTATACCGTGACCATCAACAATTACCAGGCCGGGTTTTACATGCAGGCGGTCAAATGCTGCTATTATCAATGGCAATTCTCTGAATGACAACAAACCGGGTATATAAGGGAATCTAACCCGGCAAGTTTCATAGGTTATTTCTATAATATCAAAATCAGGGTAGCTCATTACTACCACCGCCGCGGTGCCCTGCCCGTTTTCCTGGTTAACCGAAACATCAACCCCGGCTATATAGCCTGGTTCAACCACCTTGCCGTTGGTAAATACTTTTTCGGCCAGGGTTTGTTGAATGCCGATAGCTTGATGTGGTGAACATTGGTGATAATCAACCAGTTTATTTGCCACAATCAAATTATACTCGTGGTACCCGGCTTGAATCAAACGTGAGATTAATATATAAATGGGTATTGCTTATTGTGGATAAAAACTGTATCTTAATGCAGTATTTCAAACGATAATATTATGTAAACTTTGGTTGACAGCCCATGTACAATACGGCATAATTAGCAACTGATAAGGAGGAAACGTGGTAAAAATCAGATTAAGGCGTGTGGGCGCACCCAAAAAGCCCAATTACCGGCTGGTTGTGGCTGATAGCCGGTCACCCAGGAATGGTGCTTTTATTGAAATAATAGGTTTTTATAATCCGTTAACTCAACCTGAGACATTCACTGTTAATGAAGAGGCAGCAGTCAAATGGTTGAATAATGGAGCCCAACCAACTGCTACCGCCGCCAGGTTGCTGACCAAGGCCGGCATTATGGAAAAGATCAAGTCAGCAAAGGAGTAACCATGAAAGAACTAGTTGAATTCATCGCTAAATCACTGGTAAATGCACCCGATGATGTGGTGGTTACTGAGGAAATAAGTGAAGAGGACGGCGTTGTTCTCAAGCTTCAGGTTGCCGATGAAGACAAAGGGCGCATAATTGGAAAGCAGGGCCGTATTGCCCAGGCTATGCGTACTCTAATCCGAGTTAAAGCAGCTAAAGCCGGAACCAAGGCTTCACTGGAAATTCTTTAGCTAAAAAAGTATTACTCGCAACATAAATATTAAACCCCCGCAAAAGCTCTCAAGCAGTGCTTACTGAGGGGGTTTTTGTTATTTTATATAAGCAGATTGAGAGAGGTATATTTAGAGAGGTATTTTGTACCTACATTTCCTGGCGGTGTCGGCGGCGGCGTGTAGCTACTTTCAGGCGTATAAGTGAACGTTTGAGAGCTGCTTCTGCTGCGGCTGCATCCATTCCCTCTGGTCTTTCAGCCATGCTTTTTTGCGCCCTCTCTTTAGCTGCCTCAGCTCGGGAAACATCAATATCTTCCGCCCGTTCGGCTGCATCTGCCAAAACGATTACCCTGTCCGGCAGAACTTCAAGAAATCCTCCGCCAATTGCCAGAAATTGTTCATCCTTGCCTTTGCGGATTATAAGCTCACCAATGCCCAGTATAGTCATTAAAGGGGTGTGATGAGGCAGAATGCCAAGCTGCCCTTCCAATCCGGGTGCAACCAGCATGTCCACTTCATCTGAAAAAACAGATTCTTCGGGTGTAACAACATCTAATTTGATGGTTGACATTTAGTTATACTCTATTCGGCCAGTTTCTTGGCTGCCTCAACCGCTTCATCAATAGTACCTACCATATAGAAAGCCTGCTCTGGCAATTCGTCGTGCTTGCCTTCTAAAATTTCTTTGAAGCCACGTACTGTTTCGGCAATTGAAACATATTTACCTTCACGACCGGTAAAAACTTCACCAACGAAAAACGGCTGGGTAAGGAAGCGTTGTATCTTGCGGGCACGGGCTACAGTTTGCTTATCGTCCTCAGAAAGCTCCTCAATACCAAGGATAGCAATAACATCCTGGAGGTCCTTATACCTTTGAAGAACTTTTTGAACGTCACGGGCAACATTGTAGTGATCCTCGCCCACATTTTCTGGTGCTAGAATGCGTGATGTTGAACCCAGAGGGTCAACGGCCGGATAAAGCGCCTGCTCGGCCAATGAGCGTTCAAGCGCAATAACAGAATCGAGGTGGCCGAAGGTCGCAACTACACCCGGGTCGGTATAATCATCTGCGGGCACATAAATAGCCTGGAAGGAAGTAATGGAGCCCTGTTTAGTAGAGGTAATGCGCTCCTGGAGTAAACCCATTTCAGTTGCCAGTGTTGGCTGATAACCAACCGCTGAAGGCATTCGACCCAGCAAGGCTGATACCTCCATTCCGGCCAGAGTGTAACGGTAAATGTTGTCAATGAATAAAAGCACATCCTGGCGGCCGACATCGCGAAAGTATTCAGCCATGGTCAGGCCGGTAAGTGCTACCCGCAAACGAACTGCAGGCAACTCATTCATCTGTCCGAATACCAGGCAGGTCTTTTCAATAACACCCGAATCCTGCATCTCGTGCCAGAGATCATTACCTTCGCGGGAACGTTCTCCCACTCCGGCAAATACTGAGTAACCTCCGTGTTCGGTTGCAATATTTCGAATAAGTTCTTGAATAATAACCGTTTTGCCAACACCTGCTCCGCCATAGGCCCCAACTTTGCCACCTTTCGCAAAAGGTGAAATAAGATCGATGACCTTAATACCGGTTTCAAGAACTTGAACAGTTGCCTGTTGCTCATCGAACGCCGGTGGATCACGGTGAATTGGCCAGTACTCGGTGGCATCTACCTCACCTTTTTCATCAAGAGGGGCTCCGGCAACATTAAAAATGCGACCCAGGCTACCCTTGCCTACCGGTACCTTGATTGGGGCCCCGGTATCCCGGGCTGATATTCCTCGTGCCAAACCGTCGGTGGGCATAAAAGATAAACATCTGGCCCAATTATTGCCGATATGCCCCTGGACCTCGAGGACAATGCTTAAATCATCAGTTTCGATTTCAACGGCGTCAAAGATAGACGGCATTTTATCAGGTGGAAATTCTACATCCACCACCGATCCGATTACCTGCACTACTTTACCGGTTGCATCTGATTTTTTGTTTGTTGCCATTTACTGTGTCTCCTGTTCCAAAGCCATTTTACCGGCAGTTATATCTAACAATTCACGGGTAATAACATCCTGGCGGGCCTTGTTGTATTGCAGGGTTAAATCCTGCTCCAGTTCCTTTGCATTTTTGGTGGCATTACGCATGGCTACCATGCGTGCAGATTGCTCACTGGCAATTGATTCAAGTATAACCTGGTATACACGCATCTCAACAAAGCGTGGCAAAAGTTCGTTTAATACCCCACTGGAACTGGGTTCATATAAGTGCTCAACTCCCTGAGTGGCAGATTTTTCGGTTGAAGCTTTTTCGGGTTCTATTTCTGCTTCTTCTGTTAAAAATTTAGAGGGGTCTACCGGCAATAGCTTTTCTATTACCGGTTCCTGGCTGATGGTAGAAACAAACCGGTTATAAGCCAGATATACCTCATCCACCGCTCCACCGGTGAATTCGTCGAGTAATATATGAGAAATTGGAAGGGTTTCTAAAAAAGTGGGCCGGTCTCCCATATTGGTAAACTCAGCTGTCATTTGCCGGCCGGTACGCTTTAAAAAGTCAACCCCTTTACGTCCAACTGCCACAAATTCTACCGGTACTTTTTTTTCAAGAAGAAAAGCACCCACCTTGCGGTTAAGATTGCTGACCAGGCCGCCACACATTCCCCTGTCCGGAGAAACCATGAGCATGGCAATTTTTTTAACTTCAGGCCGGCTTTCCAGAAGGGGATGAGTGGCATCACCCC
>PWTP01000003.1 GCA_003563865.1 Dehalococcoidia bacterium | reverse complement strand
GAATCAAGCTGGCCGGGTGAATTAAGACACTAATATTATCATAGCTCATATTAAACAGGTGGTGGGCTTCGATAATCTCAAAACCTTTATTTAAAAGCGTAGCAGAGTCTATGGTTACTTTGGGGCCCATAAGCCATGACGGGTGCCTGAGGGCCTGTGTCGGTGTAACGTTTTCCAGTTGCTCAACCGTGTAATTATTAAAGGGGCCGCCTGAAGCGGTAAGTATTATTCGAGCCGGGGGCTTATTTTCGCCTCTCAAGCATTGCCATATAGCGCTGTGCTCACTATCTACCGGCAGTATACGCCCGCCACTCTGCTTGATTTGTCTGGTTATAAGCTCTCCGGCCATAACCAGCGATTCCTTATTAGCAAGCGCGATATTCTTGCCGGCCCGAGCCGCCAGGAAAGTGGGTTTCAAGCCGGCCATGCCGGAAGGTGCCATAACTACCAGGTCGACTTCTGGCAGGGCGACCATTTCTTCAACAGGTAAAAATTTCGAACTACCGATATTTCGCCTTTTGCCATTAAAGAAAATGTAACGGGGCCTGAACTCTTCTACCTGTTCTTCAAGCAGAACAGTATTACGCCCGGCAGCCAGGGCGATAATTTGAAAGCGTCCGGGAAACGAGCGGATTATTTCAATAGTCTGCCGGCCTATTGAGCCGGTTGAGCCAATAATGGCAATATGTTTTACACTAGCCATGACACATAATAGTATACCACGACAGCTCCAAATACGATGCTGTCCATGCGATCCAGGCATCCGCCGTGGCCAGGCAACAGATTGCCTGAATCTTTGGCGTTGACATTGCGTTTAAATAGAGATTCAGCCAGATCTCCCAGTTGGCCGAAAACGCTTACCAGCATTCCAAGTAATACTGCTTCAAGCCAACCGATGGGCAAGGCAAAAATAAATACTATTATTGGGCTGGCCAGCATGCCCCCGGCCAGACCACCAAAAAATCCAACCCACGTTTTTTTAGGACTGATTGAAGGAGTCATTTGCCGTTTGCCAAAAGCGCTACCAATAAAAAAGGCAGCAGAATCTGAGGCAATTACTGTAAAAAGCGCCAGAAAAGTCCAGCCTGCACCATCCGGTAACAGTCTGAGTGCTACCAGGTGGCTGAGCAGCAAGCCGACAAACAGCACCCCGGTTACTGTCCATGCCCAGCTTAAAAAGGCTGACCCCTTTTCTTTTTTGAAGATGAGCCATATAAGGCTGATTATAATTCCGGCGGTTATTAACGCCGGATATACAGTTGCAGTAGAAAAATGAGGGCTTACTATGAAAGCAATAGCCCAGATAATACCAAAGATAGTTAAGGGATTTATTCTCGGGTCGTTCTTTTCAACCAGTTTATAAAACTCAATCAGTGCCAGGCAGCACCAGATAGCTGCTCCCAGGGTAAGCCAAGGTATCGGCTTATCAAACCATGTGACCAAAACCACTACCAGTATAAGCAAGAAGGCAGTTATCAGCCGTTTTCTTAAATTAGCCGCCGCCAAAACGCCGCTCCCTGTTTTTATAAGCTAAAAGCGCTTTGGCCATCTCCGCAGTATCGAAATCCGGCCACAAGGCCGGGCTAAAATATAGTTCGCTATATGCCAGTTGCCACAGCAAAAAATTACTCAAACGCAGTTCTCCTCCCGTGCGGACAAGCAGGTCTACTGATGGCAAGCCGGCTGTATTAAGATAACTGTCAAATAACCCTTCATCAATTTTATCAGGGGTCAATCCGTCAGCAATTATTCTTTTAACTGCCTCTAGAATTTCATTCCGGCTCCCATAATCAAAGGCAAGGTTAACTGTAATACCGGTGTTGGTGCGGGTTTTTTCTACCGCCTGTTTGATGGCCTTGTTAAGCTTATCAGACAGGTTTTGTGTTCTGCCGAGGTGTTTGATACGGAAACCCAGCTTATCCAGCTTGTTGCTTTCCCGGCATACATATTGTTCCAGCATGTGCATCAGTTCTTCTACTTCTTCTGCGGGACGATTCCAGTTTTCAGTGGAAAAACTGTAGAGGGTTACATAGCCAATACCTCGGGAATCGAGATATTTAATAATATCCATAGCGTTATTTGCCCCTGCACGGTGGCCTTCAATGCGGGAAAGGCCCCGGGTTTCAGCCCAGCGGCGGTTACCATCCATAATGACTGCAACATGTTTTGGAAGTTGTTGTTCCATAGGAGGCTATTTTACACTATCAAAGGCAAATATGGATAGAGTGCCACCCGGCCGGGTATCATAAAAGTTGTGCTGGTATTTAAGTGTTGTTAAACTTCCAGCAGTTCAACTTCTTTTTCTTCACGTGCTTTGCTGACCATGGCTATTACGCCATCAGTAAGCTGCTGGAGTTTGTTGAGTGCCTGGCGGCATTCATCCTGCGATGCCTCTTTATCCTTTTCCATTTGCTTCAATTTGTCTGCTGCATCACGGCGTACATTTCGAATAGCTATCTTGGTGTCTTCTTCCCGCCGGCGTACAAGCTTGATAAGTTCCTGCCTGCGCTCGGAAGACAGGGGTGGTACTTTAAGGCGTATAACTATACCATCACTGGATGGGGTTAAGCCTACGTTGGCTTTTAGGATCGCTTTTTCTATGGCAGCCAGACTGTCGGGCATCCAGGGCTGAACTACCAGCATGTCAGGCCCTGAAGTGGTTATACTGGAGATGTGGTTCAGAAGTGACGGCATTCCCATATATTCAACTTTTACACCCGATACCAGTGCGGGATTTGCTCTTCCGGTGTGGAAGGTTGCCAGTTCTTGTTTAAATATTTCACAAGAGGCTTCCATTTTTTTCTCGGCTTCAAGCAGCACTTCAGATATCATTGTCTCTCTCCTGTTATTAGCGTTCCCAAAGGTTCGCCTTTGATTACCCTTTCAAGGCTGTTTTCTGCATCCAGGTTAAACACTATGATGGGCACTTTGTTTTCCAGGCATAAAGAGAGGGCAGTGGAATCCATAATTCCCAAACGCTGGTTAAGTGCATCGAGGTAGGTAAGGCGGTCATATTTCTTGGCATCAGGATCAAACTTAGGATCGGCAGAATACACTCCGTCTACATTGTTTTTGCTCATTAGCAGCATATCAGCCTCAATCTCAACTGCTCTCAAAGCAGCGGCAGTATCCGAAGTCATATACGGGTTGCCGGTTCCACACGCAAGTATAACCACTCTGCCTTTTTCAAGATGGCGGATAGTGCGCCGGCGGATAAAAGGTTCAGCCACCTGCTGGATGGCTAATGCCGACTGGGTGCGAGTGTCAACGTCGAGGTGTTCAAGGGCATCCTGCAGTACCAGTGAATTTATCAAGGTGGCCAGCATCCCGGCATAATCTGCTGTAGCCCGGTCGACCCCGTCCCGTTCTGCCTGAACCCCACGCCATATATTGCCACCACCAACAACAATAGCAATCTGGACTTTCATTAAGAGGGCTTTTTTTATCTGGCTGGCTACGTGGTTTACGGTGGCCGCATCAATACCATAAGTGGCGTTGCCTTTAAAGGCCTCGCCACTGAGCTTAAGAAGAACTCGTTTGTATTTGGCCTTGGCCATTAGTCCTTTTGCCAGTCACCCAACTCGAAGCGGGTAAAACGGCTCACCCGTATATTTTCTTTGGTTTTGGCAATAGTCTCAATCACTACATCTCTTACAGTACGTGACTGATCTTTGATAAACGGTTGTTCCATCAGACAAGCTTCATCGGGCCGTTCCTCGGCGCCTTCGGGCATATCTTCTGCCGAAACATAACAGGGGTTCATGGCAGTGATTTGCATGGCAATATCATGAGCCAGCTCTTTGAATTCATCGGTCCGGGCTACAAAATCTGTTTCGCAATTAAGCTCTACGATAGCTCCAACCCGGCCGCCGGCATGTATATAGGCTTCAACCAGTCCCTGGCCGGTAGCCCGGCCGGCTTTTTTAGCAGCTTTCTCATAACCCTGTTGTTTTAAAGTTTCAGCAGCTTTTTTTATATCCCAGTCGCACTGCATTAAAGCATTGCGGCAGTCCATAACACCGGCTCCGCAAAGCTCTCTTAACTCTTTAATCCTGGCAGTTTTGTCCTCCAAAACTTTCTCCTCATGATTTTTATGAATTTGATTCTCCAGCCACGGCCATTTCAGCACTACCAGCTTCTTGCTCTGCTTGTTCGGTTGCCTGATCAGCTGCGATAGCCTGGTTTAAGTTCTGGCCTTCAATAGCAGCAGTCGCAATTTTACCGGTTATTAGTTTAATGGCTCTTATCGCATCATCATTGGCCGGGATGGGGTAATCTATCTCATCCGGGTTGCAGTTGGTGTCAACAATAGCAATTATCTCTACACCCATTTTCTTAGCTTCAGCTATGGCGATCCTTTCCTTGGCCGGATCGACAATAAAAAGCGCCTCAGGCAGGCTGGTCATTTCTTTGAAACCGCCCATGTTCCTGTTAAGACGTGCAATCTCCTCAATCTTTTTACGGGCTTCTTTCTTGGGCAACCGTACAAATTCACCCCGCTCCTGCTGATCTTCCAGGCGTACCAGATGGTCCATGCGGGATTGGATAGTGGTAAAGTTGGTCAGGATTCCACCGATCCAGCGTTGGTTGATAAAGTACATCCCGGAGCGTTTGGCCTCTTCCTCAATAATCGCCTGGGCCTGTTTTTTAGTGCCCACAAAGAGAATTTTTCCCCCGTCAGCTACAACCTGTTTGGCAAACTCACAGGCTTTGTCGAGTAAAACGGCGGTTTGCTCAAGGTCGACAATATGAATCTTGTTTCTCTTGGTAAAGATATACCGCTTCATTTTGGGGTGCCAGCGGCTGGTCTGGTGGCCAAAGTGGGCTCCGGCCTCCAATAGTTCTTTAATAGTGGCTGTATCCGGCAATCACGTCCTCCCTTTATATCAGCTTATTATTTATTATACTTTCTGTTTTAGCCCATAAAGTATAGCATAACGTATTTACAGCCACAAACAAAACATGGTTTATCAGGGCTTGTAGAGCAGTTTATCTGCTTTCTTTAATGGCCTGTTGCCCGGTCAGTTTATGCTTTTCAGCCCAGTCAAGCACTGTGTTTACCACTTCATCGGGAGTATCGCAAATCCTGAGCAGATTCAAACTTGTCTCAGAAATATACCCTTGAATTAAAACTGTCTCTTTGAACCAGTTTAAAAAACCCTGCCAGAAAGAACTGTCAAATAAAATCACCGGGAAAGGACGTATGGTAAGAGTTTGCATCAGGGTGAGCACTTCTGTAAGCTCATCAAGTGTTCCCAGTCCACCGGGGGTTATAACGAAAGCGGTTGCATACTTAACCAACATAACCTTGCGCACAAAAAAATGCTTAAAAACAATGGTAAGGTTGGTATAGGGGTTAGGTAATTCCTCTTCTGGCAAGCGGATACTTAAGCCAACCGATTTTGCTCCAGAACGCATGGCTCCTTTATTGGCTGCTTCCATTAAGCCTGGTCCACCACCGGTTATTACCGAATAACCCTTAGCTCCCAGCTTAAAACCGATCTCCTCAACTTCCTGGTACAGGCTGCCTCCGGATGCAGTCCGGGCTGAGCCGTATACGGTAACTGCCGGTTCAATAT
>PWTP01000098.1 GCA_003563865.1 Dehalococcoidia bacterium | reverse complement strand
CTGATGTTCACACTAACGCCACTGCAAACAAGCTTTTCATCCTTCACTTCCAAAGTTACGCTGTCGACATCTTTAAGAACTGTATCAGCCGGTTTTAAGCACTTTTCCAGTGACTGCGAGTCCGGCACAGCCTCAATTTCAGCTAATTTCATTGAATCAGAAATATCAAAGGGGCCATAAGAGGTTCTTACCAGTTCACTCAAACAGCCACAACTGCCCAGTGCCTTGCCGAGATCACGTGCCAGTGAACGGATATAAGTCCCCCTGCCACAATGGACATCGAGTGTAATATATGGAAGCTGATAATCTACCAGGCTTATATCATAGATTTTAACCTTTCGTGCTGCCGGCTTTGGATTCAAGCCTTTACGGACCATGCGGTGTAGAGGAAGTCCGGAGAGCTTTATAGCACTGTAAACGGGAGGAGTTTGGCTTATATCGCCTTTGAAATCATTCAAAGCTTCTTCAACCCGGGCATGAGTAACATCATCAAAACTGAGGCTGGCTATAGTTTTACCGGTAATATCAAGCGTATCAGTTTCGCGCCCCAGCAGAATAACAGCACGATAGCTTTTAGGATGCTCCAGTAAGTATTCGGCCAATCTCGTTGCTTGACCAAGTAAAACAGGCAATACTCCGGTAGCCATTGGATCAAGAGTGCCCCCATGCCCGGCTTTTATCCGGCCGGCCACTCTTCTTACCCGGGCCACTGCCTGAAAAGAAGTTATTTCCGGCGGTTTGTTTAAGTTGAGAATGCCATCCATCTCAGGGCAGTTCTTCATTTTCAATTTTTTCAATCAGCTCAAGTACCTCAGCGCCCCTGGCAATTGAATCGTCTTCTCTGAAATCTATATCCGGAATGGTGCGTATACGAATACGCTTCATTAATTCACCTTTGAAAAAGCCCGCAGCAGAACGCAAGGCAAGCAGGGTTTCATGTTTGATTTCATCTGAACCCATGCAACTGACATAAACACGGGTGTAACTCAAGTCAGGAGCAGTATCTACCCGCACAATAGAAACAAAATTGTCCAGACGGGGGTCCTTGATTTCACGCAGAAGCAAGTCCGATATTTCCTGGCGGATAAGGCTATTCACCCGCTCTATACGGCGTGACATAATTTCACCTACTTAACTTTTTGCTTGCGGAACAGCTCGATAACATCGCCGGTTTGCAGGTCATTAAAGTCTTTAAGATCAATGCCACATTCATACCCGGCAGAAACACTGCGCACATCATCTTTAAAACGTTTAAGGCTGATAACAGCCGTTTGGGCAATTACTTTCTCATCTCTTTTCACCCTGGCCTGAGCATCACGGGTAACAGTGCCTTCAGTTACATAAACACCGGCCACTTTATTCCTTTTACCGCTGGGGAAAACAGCCCTTACTTCGCAAAGCCCTTCAACTACTTCAACCACCTCGGGAGCCAGCATTCCTTTTAGTGCCTTTTCAACATCTTCGATAAGCTCATAAATAATGCGATAAAGGCGAATATCAATTTTTTCAGAATCAGCCAGTTTTTGCGCCCCGGCAGAGATGCCGGTGTTAAAAGCTATAACCAGGCCTTTACTGGCCATTGCCAGCATTACATCACTCTCGGTTACATTACCTGCACCTGCCCGGATAATATTAACTCTCACTTTTTCAGTGCTTAATTTCTCAAGCGAACTGCGTATCGGATCCAGACTGCCCTGAACATCAACTTTAAGAACAATCCCCAGTTCTTGCACTTCTCCTTCTTTTATCTGATCATATAAGTTAGAAAGGCTAACTGTCTGTGAATCCTTATCTGTCTCCCTGGCCCGATGCTGAGCAAACGACCGGGCTTCCTGCTCTGTGTTGAATGCCGCTACAGTATCTCCCACTTCCGGGATTCCATGCAGCCCTAAAACGGCCACAGGTGTTGATGGATTGGCTTTACGCATCCTTCTGCCGGCATTATCAAACATAGCCCTCACGCGGCCCCATGTAACACCGGCTGCAATATTATCATCGAGCCTCAAACAGCCGTCATGTACCAACACTGTGGCCAACGGCCCCCGGCTTTTGTCCAGGCGTGCTTCAATAACAACTCCCCGGGCAAGCAAAGTCACATCAGCTTTAAGATCTTCCATTTCAGCAACCAGTAATATGTTTTCGAGCAGTTCGGGAACGCCCTTGCCTTCTATGGCTGATGTATGAACACAGATAGTATCACCACCCCATTCTTCACACAGAAGGTCCGAATCTGCCAGTTGCTGTTTGACATAATCAGGGTTGGCGCCTACCTTATCGATCTTATTAACAGCTACAATTATTGGCACACCGGCTGCACGGGCATGGTCAATAGCCTCCAGTGTTTGCGGCATAACACCATCATCAGCAGCCACTACCAGTACCGTTATATCTGTAACCCTGGCGCCTCTTGCCCGCATCGCAGTAAAGGCCTCATGCCCGGGAGTATCCAGAAAAGTAATCTTCTGGTCGTTAATTTTGACCTGGTAAGCACCTATGTGCTGAGTAATTCCACCGGCTTCACTGTCCATCACGTTGGCTTTGCGAATTGCATCAAGCAAGCGGGTTTTACCATGATCTACATGGCCCATAATGGTAACAACCGGCGGCCTTGTTTTAAGGCTGGCAGCTTCACCGATAGCTTTTTGCTGCCGCTTGATTTCGCTAATCACGCTGACTGCCTGGGAAGAAATGGGCTGAGGCCGGGTTTCAAAGCCAAGTTCACTGGCTACAGCAGAAGCTACATCGTAATCAATCACTTGATTGATATTAGCCATTATACCCCTGCGCATAAGTTCTTTTATAACGTCAATTGGAGTTACGTTAAGCGCATCAGCCAGCTGACGCACACTGAGAGCCCTTGGAAGCTCCAGTAGCTTGTCTTGCTGGTCGTCTTGGTTGTTTGCATCTTTAGCCAGTGCCAATTCTTATATCCCTTCTTTCAACTTTTCTACATACTGGCAGACTCTGTTCTTATCTTCTACCGAAATCCCTGTGCGCAGGGCACGTCTCAGCCTGTCTTTTTTTAAGGCTGCTTCCCAACATTCCATTGAACGGCAAATATAAGCACCACGTCCATTTTTACGCCCTGTTTCATCCACCATCACCCCCTCAGGTGTTGCAACTATCCGAACAAGTTCGCCCTTGGCGGTTACTTTTCGACAGCCGATACAACTACGCTGTGGTACGTGTCTAGATATACTCATCCTCATCATCCAAAAAAGTCACATCGCGCTTTTGACGCCTTAACCGAATACCGTCCTCGCTCGTTTCCCGCCTTGAAACCTTTTTCTTCTTCTTTTTCTTGGGTTCCGGTTTTTCCGGCGGCGGAACCAGTAAATCTTCAGCAAAACGCAATGTGGGCTTAGCCCTTGACTGAGGCTTGGAAACAATTTCAGGCTCAATGGCAACCGGGATAAACTCAGATGGTTCCTCTTCAGGCTGTTCTTCGATTGCTTCCTTAAGTTCCGGCTGTTCAGCCCTGGCTTCAATGGCTTTTTCAGCCTTTTCAGCCGCTTCTATCGCCCGCTTTGCCTCATGTTCAGCTCTTTCGACCTCAGCCTGAGAAAGGCTCTTGATATCAACACGCCAACCGGTAAGTTTAACCGCCAGACGGACATTCTGGCCTTCTTTACCAATTGCCAGTGAAAGCTGTCTGTCCGGGATTACCACCTCAGCCGTCTTCTCATGCCAGTCAAGCCTTACTTCGGCTACATGGGCCGGACTCAGGGCATTGGTTATAAATACAGCCGGGTCTTCACTCCAGTTTACAACATCTATTTTTTCGCCATTTAGTTCGTTGACAATATTTTGGATGCGAATGCCTCTGAGCCCTACACAGCAACCAACCGGATCAATGCCCGGCTGGCGGGCAGCTACCGCTACTTTACTACGGAAACCTGCCTCTCGGGACACTGCTTTTATTTCTACGGTGCCATTGTGAATCTCTGGAACCTCCAGTTCAAACAGCCGCCTCAAAAGGCCGGCATGAGCCCGCGATACAACCAGTTGAGGGCCTCTGGCGGTTTCAGCAACTTCAACCAGGTAAACTTTCAAACGTTGGCCAACCCGGTAACGCTCACTTGGAACCTGGTCTTGAAGTACCAGTAACGCCTCTGCCCTGCCAAGATCTATATAAGCCTGGCGTGGATCAACCCGTCGTACTGTTCCGGTAATAATATCATCAACTTTATCGGCATATTCAGCATAGATAGCACTATGTTCCGCATCGTGCAGCCTCTGCAAAATAACCTGTTTAGCCGTTTGGGCTGCAATGCGGCCTGCATTGCTGGGAGTAGCTTCTACCATCAACAGATCTGAGAGTTCAGATGTTTTGTCCAGACGCCTGGCGTCTGGCAAACTGATTTCCTGGCATGGATCTGTAACACTCTCCACAACCGTCTTTTCAGCCCACACTGTAACTTCGCCTGTTGAGGGACTAATCTTTACCGACAGATTTTGGGTAGGAGCAAAATTATTCTTGCGGTAAGCCGACACTAACGCAGACTCAACCGCTCCCAACACCACTTCTTTCGAGAGGTTTTTTTCCGCCGAAAGTTGAGTTATGGCGAGCATGAAGTCGCTCTTCATACTTTAATATCAACCCTCCAACCTAAAACTTTCTGACAATAAAAAAGTGGGCTTTCTGGAGTCCCACTTGAAAGAAGTATTCGCTTGTATTGCTAATATAGCACAAGCGGCATAAAAATTGCAAGGGCATTCTCCGTTGCCAAGCATAACCCAAAGGTCTGCTCAGGCATGAAACGAGCAGTAAAACCGGAGCTTGCCAAGCAGGCCTTAAAACAGGTAAGATAAGCATCACAACCTGTAATGATTTTATTATAAAGAAGTTTCAACTGATAATATTGTCAGTTTTCTTATACTCTTAACAATTTAATAGCTGCCAGGGGTGCTGCCAGGCTGAGAGTTCCACTTCGATGCGGAACAACCCTTTGAACCTGATATCGGTAATTCGAACGTAGGGAAGCGATAGCAAGCATTGGCTTTATTACGCCCGGCTTCAGGTTTTCAAATTCCTTTCAGCTCTTTCTGGTAGATTTTCAAATATAAATATTTATGGAGGAAATTATGTTACCAGAAATTGGAAAGCTCGACCGGGCCAGTTTTGACAGAATCATTTTCCCAAGACTGGGTAAAAAGGATCCATCGGTACTGATAGGACCACAACATGGTGTAGACGCTGCTGCTATCGAGTTACCGGATGGCAGTGTTATGGTAGTAAAAGAAGACCCGACATTTGGCTTGCCGGTTCTTATGCCCCACTTCGGATGGGCTATTGTACATATTTGTGCCAGTGATGTGGCCTGTTTGGGAGTTAAACCCAGGTACATGTCTATCAGCCTGCTGCTTCCACCCGGGACTTCAGATGAGGTTTTAGAAAAAATCTGGCTTGAGATACACCAGGAATGTGAAAAGCTGGATATAGCTATAGTTGGAGGCCACACCGGTATTTATCCGGGTATAGGCTAGTCTGGTAAGTCGCCGCATTTGGGGTGCGGAAATCGCAGATTCGAATTCTGCCGCCCGGACCATCTTCTTGCTATATATAGACTTAAGATAGGATATTACCTATCAGATACTGGAAATCTGGCGGAATAAGGCATACGCGCAAGATTTAGAATCTTGTGGGCATAACGCCCGTCTCGGTTCGATTCCGAGGATTTCTACCAATTATTAT
>PWTP01000009.1 GCA_003563865.1 Dehalococcoidia bacterium | reverse complement strand
GGAATTAAGCCAACAAGGGTGTCTTCGATAACAGTTTAATTTGATGTAATGCAATATGTGCTTAAAATGTGGTTTTATAAGCCGATCCCGAATAGGTCGAAGAGGACTTGAAAACCAAAGTAACCGGCATAGGCGATGATAGTGCATTTTATAAATTTTCCGGCAAACGCAATCAGAGTATAACGTATTAATCCAAAGCGTGCAGCACCCAGCATCAGAGATGCCGGAAAGAAAAACGGGTTCATAATAGCAGACATTAAAAAAAGGCCCAACTGTCCACGCCGCTCGATTATCGAAAGCATTTTGTCACTCAGACGTTTTAGTCGGCCGGTTTTTGGGGGAGAAAAAGGAGAGCCTCCTGCAAGCCCGGTGATGTATATACTCGCAGATCCAATAGCTTCACCCAAAGAACATACCCCACCCACGAAAAGAGGCCCCAGTATATCCGGCCCTATCGGGGGCTTGATCACTCCACCCAGGGCAAATTGCACCGGCATAATAGGCACTGGCACAAAAACAGTGGCACCTCCAAGTGCACTTATGATAAACCCTCCTGCATAACCAAACCCGGCCATTTGGTAAATATTATCCCAATAAATGCTAAGCGCTACTCCTGTTCCCAGGATAAACACAATGGTTAAAGACGAAACCAAGTATTGTAACCTTTTCGACTTTTTGCTCTGGGTTTCTGTGTCGTTTATAGACATTTCTTCTTCTGAAAGTGGCATCTACAAAGCAGTTCCTTTCCATGTTGATAGTCCATAAAAACAAGCTGGCTGACGGTATTAGTATTCCTCTTCATCGAAGGATATATTACTTCTCCCTATAAATAGCTCTACTTTTCTGGCTTGACCCCTATGAAAACGGTGCTTGTGCCTGGTTCTACCTTGCTGTGCTCAAAAGCCACCGCTTTAGCATTAAAACTGGCCTGTTGATGAACTTTAGCCAGTCACCATAATGCAAAGTCTTTGTGCATTCTGGTTTTTCCTGTTGTCAAGATAACACCTCCGGCTTAAATGGTTAGACCTTCAAAAACAACAGGCTAAAATAATTAATATTTTAAGCGGATGAATCAGTTTTGTCTATTAACAAAACTTGAGGTTTGCCAGCACTTTTTGGCGTCCCTGGCTCTCATAAGTTACAAGGAGATTCACCTAAACCGGTTACTCAGAGTTTTTTGACAGGATGCGGCTGGATCTGGCAAGTTCGCTATTGCCTTTTAGAACCCGCTTTTCATTTTCTCTTCTTTCACGCTTACATCTACACACCGGCAGCCAAAAACGCTTTGCCGGCCCGAAATATGTAGAGCTATTTGTGTAGCGCCTGGAATCAGGAGGATGTGCTCCACCTGGGCGATATATGGGTTCATCGTAACCGGATTTATTGAAAAGTGCTTTGAAGGAGACATCCCAACGGCAGGCGTGCACTGGTTCAGCCGGGATGATTTCATGGCTCACCATATACACAAGTTCATTCTTTTTGGAGACCCCGGCCTGCGTCTGAAAAAACCGTATGCGTCGCGGTAAATTGCACATTCATCCATAATGTGTGCTTGTAATTCAAGTGACTTCTGTGTAATGAGCATCATACAGTAACATTATTTTTTTCAGGTGATGTTTGGGCCATTCCTGAAGGGTGGCTGTTCTTTGTAAGCGAACTCATATTGGAAGTAACAGCACCAATTATAGAGGCTCAGATTGTGGAAACCTTCATTATCAATCAAATAAACTTGCAATGCCTGATTGCCAGTAAAGCTGCGCGTTGTTTGCACGCAGCACAAGGCAGGAAGTTAATTGATTTCTCGCTTCGCCGTACCCAGGGTATTGATGCCGGAATGAAAGCAGCAAGGGCGAGCTATATAGCAGGTTTTAATGCTACCAGTAATGTACTGGCAGGCATAACTTACGGTATTCCCTTATCAGGTACCATGGCCCATTCTTATATCAGCAGTTACCGGAATGAGATTGATGCCTTCCGTGCTTTTGCACGAAACTTTCCTGAGCGGTCTATTATGCTCATTGAAACTTATGATGCCATCGGCGGTGCCCACAAGGCAGTTAAAGTAGCCGGTGAAATGGCTGCCCGTGGCCAGCGTATGCAGAGAGTACGCATTGACTCGGGTGATCTGCTGGTTCTTGGGCATAAAGTGAGAGAAGTCCTGGACGAAGCTGGATTCCCCGATATTGAAATGGTGGGTAGTGGCGGACTGGACGAATATGACCTGGAAAAGCTTTCACTGGGAGATGCACCGTATGACGCCTGCGGTGTAGGTACCAAGATGAGCGTATAGGGGAGATTCTCCCTGGACTGATATGGCTTACAAGCTGGTGCGGTATGGGGGCAGGCTGGTGTTAAAGCTGAGCTCTGGCAAGGCAACCATTCCTGATGCCAAGCAAATATTCCTCTTCACCAAAGCCGGACAAATGCATCATGATGTTGTCGCTTTTAATGAAGAGGACATACCCGGTGGTGAACCACTGCTCAGGCATGTGATGGCCGGCGGTAAGATAACAAGCCCGCTTCCAGAGGTTTCTGAGATTCGCGGCCGCTTCCTGGAGGAGTTTATCCGTCTCGATGATGGCTGCAAGGCTATTTATGGCCCAACCGTCTATCCGGTAGAAATCAGTCCGGGGCTACAATCTATAAGCGATGAAACGAAATCTGAAGTTGTGGCTACAGTAATGGAACATGTCCACCAGGAGCATGAGCCTGGCGAAAGCTAGGCGGGTGGGAGGAACACGGTGTTTTGCCGCCTAACCTTCCCGGCAATTGTTTAGCACAACTTATTTCCCCGGGCAGCACAGCGCAAAAGAGCCGTTCAGATCTTTTGACAACCTGGTGGCATATGCTACGATTAAACAGGTGACTTGAAAAGGAGAGCTGGCCATGGATAAGGAAATATCGGGTATCATAATCGAGTGTGTTAAAGGGGATATAACTTCACAGAAAGATATCACGGCGATTGTGAATGCAGCAAACGCTCAGCTTATTCCAGGTGGCGGTGTAGCAGGTGCAATTCACCATGCTGCCGGGCCAGGACTTGTTGAGGAATTCCGCCCATTGGCTCCGATTAAACCGGGTGAAGCGGTAATTACCGGAGGGCATAACCTTCCAAACCGTTATGTTATTCACTGCCTGGGCCCGATCTTTGGTGTGGATAAGCCTGAGGACGAGCTCCTGGCAGACTGTTACCGCAACGCATTGCAGCTTGCAGAAAAAAACATTATAGATTCAATTGCCTTTCCGGCTATTTCCACCGGTGCATTTGGTTACCCTGCCGAAGAAGCTGCCAGTGTAGCCTTTAACACTGTTTTTAAGATGATACCGGAGCTGAAATATGTTAAGAAAATTCGCTTTGTACTATATAGCACTAATGACCTTGAAATATATGAAAGAAAAATGTCTGTATTATAGGCTTAAAGCGCAAATATCTTGTTTATGATACCGGCACCCGGATGATTCTCTTTGTAGTGTTAGAGGACCTTTCTGCTTTGTGTTTACATTCCCCTTGCATGCTTATAACCGGTGATTAGTATCGGTAATGTTAATCTTGTTGAAAGTTAGAAACGATGGTTTATATTACCATACATTAATACTTTTGTAGCATACAGCCTCTATTTGACCATATCACCATGCTTTATGTACACTTTAAGAGTAAATGAGAATCGCTTTGCATTGATATTAATCTGTTCAGTATACTGATATCTTTTATCATAGGGACTATGTCCATGACCGGAGATATCGAAGTAGCCGGGCCATCATAATCCCTTTATTATTTCGCAAATCCTTTATTCAAAGGCATTGCTTTCCCAGTATCAATCAGAGAATTAATGGATGATTACCTATGTTTGAAAATAAATGCAACAAATTAAATTTTATAGATCACGAAGTAAACCGCAGGCGCACTTTTGCCATAATTTCGCATCCGGATGCCGGTAAAACAACACTTACAGAAAAACTGTTACTCTATTCCGGAGCAGTTAACCTGGCTGGAGCAGTGCGAACCCGCAGTAATGTAAGCGCTACAGCCTCTGACTGGATGGCCATGGAGCAACAGCGGGGTATTTCAATTTCAGCAACGGCGCTTGAAATGGATTACAAGGGTTTTCGTATTAATTTGCTAGACACACCCGGCCACCAGGACTTCAGCGAAGATACCTACCGGACTCTCATGGCAGTTGACAGTGCCGTTATGGTTCTTGACAGCGCCAAAGGCATCGAACCACAGACAGAAAAGCTGTTTAAGGTATGCAGCATGCAAAACATGCCTGTTATCAGTTTCATCAATAAGATGGACCATCCTGGCCGTGATCCGTTAGAGCTACTTGATGAAATAGAGCGCATGCTGGGCATAACAGCAGCACCTATGAACTGGCCTATAGGTGAAGATATTGATTTCAAAGGGGTGTATGATTTTGATAATAACCATGTACAGCTATATAAGCGTACTGCCCATGGTAAATTCAAGGCACCGGTTAAGGTAACCGGAATAGATGATCCTGAACTGGCAAAGATTACCGGAGAGAGAGCTTACAACAAATTATTCGGTGAAGTTGAACTTCTCAAAGGTGTGGGCAATGTTTTTGATATGGAAAGCTACCTTGCCGGTAAACTGACTCCTGTCTTTTTCGGCAGCGCACTTAACAATTTCGGAGTCGAACCTTTTTTAAATGCAGTGCTGGATTTAGCTCCGCCACCATCTATCAGAGACACCGGTAACGAGGCAATCGATCCAACAGACAAAGAATTTTGTGGCTTCGTATTTAAGGTCCAGGCCAACCTGGATCCACGCCACCGGGACAGGATGGCCTTTATGCGTGTCTGTTCTGGAAGGTTTGTTAAAGATATGCCGGTATTCAACTCAAGACTTGGACGTGAAGTCAAACTTACCCGGGCTTTCAAATTATTCGCCAGAGAAAGAGAACCGATTGAGGAAGCCTTCCCGGGAGATGTCATCGGTATAATCAGCCCGGGTTTATTTTCCATAGGTGATACGGTTACCAGCGGTAAACCGCTGAGTTATGCTGATATACCCCGCTTTCCGCCAGAGCACTTTGCCGTTCTTCATAACAAACAGTTCAGCCGTTATAAACAGTTTAACAAAGGAATAAAACAGCTGGAGGAGGAAGGCGCCATACAGGTTTTTTATGCTGAAAACGCAGCGCGCCGAGAGCCGGTTCTGGCAGCGGTTGGAACTCTCCAATTTGATGTTGTACTTTCACGCCTTGAGCAGGAATACGGGGTTGAAGCGGGAATAGAAATGCTTCCTTATTCTTGCGCCAGGTGGGTCAAGGGTGATAAAGACGCCATAGATAAGGTGTTTTATTTTAAAGGACATAACCGACAGTTCCGAGACCATCATGGACGGCAGGTACTCCTTTTTTCTTCTTTATGGGAGGTTGAATACTGCCAGAAAGAAAACCCTGACGTGATATTTATGGAAATGGGTTAAAGGTCTACCTGATAAGATGTCTGAATGTAGTATTGAGATATGTCCGCTGTGCGAGAGTCAAGCCAGGTTATTTTACAAAGATGCTTTTTATTTGTGCAGAAATTGCCGTGGAATATTTAGACCGAAGAGTGCTTATCCAGACCCGGAAAGTGAAAGGCACCGTTATTTAACCCACAATAATGATGTTAATGATACAAGATACCGGCAATTCGTCCGGCCTGTTACACTGGCTGTTACGAACCGGTTTTCTGCCACCCACCAGGGGCTTGACTACGGAGCAGGTACAGGGCCGGTAGTATCTGTAATGCTACAGGAAAAGGG
>PWTP01000094.1 GCA_003563865.1 Dehalococcoidia bacterium | reverse complement strand
GCGGGAAAGGCCTGCCGTACTCTGCCTGGAATGAAGCAATCAATATGGAAGTTTTGCTTGATTTAGTTAACCAGGGGCTAGATCAGGATGCTGAAGCCTATGTAATGAAAAAACTCAAAGATCATCAAAATAAACCGGGATGAAATTTTCTTTATGATTATATATCTGATAGGGTTAAACCATAACACGGCTCCACTTGAAACAAGAGAACGGGTTGCTATCAGCCAGCGCGAACTGGAAAGACACCTGGGCGAGCTTTGTAACCAAACGGTACAGGGAGTTATCCTGTCCACCTGCAATCGCACTGAGTTTTATCTGTGTGCACAAGATCGGGAGCAAGCCAAAGCGGCTTTTGATAATTATTTGGTGAAACTATTCGGAACAGACTCTTGCTCCATTATTAATTACCTTTACTTCAAAGAAAATTACCAGGCTGCCAGCCATCTTTTCCATGTTGTTTCCGGACTGGAATCTATGATTATCGGAGAATGTGAAGTACTGGGGCAGGTCAAAAACGCTTTTAAAGCAGCTGAAAAGGCCGGAACTACCGGGATATGCCTGAGAAAACTATTTAATGCTGCCATAAAAATTGGACGCCGGGTTCGAGAGGAAACAGCCATTAGCAGGAATTCAATATCAGTTAGCTCGGTAGCAGTTGAAATAGCATTGCAAAAAATGGGCCGTCCTGAGAACATTCGAATGCTTATCATAGGTAGCGGAGAAGCGGGCAAGCTGGTAGCCCGGGTAGCAACCGGCAAAGGCATCAGGCATATCAGCGTCGCCGGGCGTTATTCTGAAACAATCAACAAGCTCTCAAAGGAACTCGGGGTAAAGCCTGTCAACTATGAAACTCTCGATGCGGAGGTTGCAAAAGCCGATTGTATAATAACCTGTACCGAAGCTCCTCATTACCTGCTTCGTCCTGAACAACTTCAAGTTTTGATGGATGAACGTTCGAGTGCACCGCTTGTTATAATTGATATAGGTGTACCACGTAATGTTGATCCGGTAATTTGTAAAATTAAAGGAATTTTCCTTTTTAACATTGATGATATCGGTAAAGTATGTGATCAAAACCAGATGAAACGCAGTGCAGAAATAAATATGACCCAGGTAATTATCACTGAGGAGCTCGAACGTTTTAAGGAGTTTTACGAAACCTTGAATATAAGGCCGATAATTCGATCACTTACTCTAAGAGCAGAACAGATAAGAACCTGTCAGCTGGATGCAACATTGAAAAATATTAACACCAATCTTTCAGAGGAAGAAGTATACAAAATTGATGCTATGACCAAGGCAATCGTTAACCGTATTTTGCAGGAACCTATATTTTCTCTAAAAGAAAATTCATGCAATCCTGCGTACGCTGATGTGGCAGCCAAGCTTTTTAAAATTAACGAAGGAAAGCACATTTAATGAAACGCCTTGTCATCGGTTCACGCGCAAGCAAGCTGGCACTGGTACAGGCAGAGACGGTAGCCGGAAAGCTTAAAACTATTTTGCCAGAAACCCGGATTGAAATCAGGGAGATATCTACCTCGGGGGACAGAGATAAAGAAACACCGCTGGACAAAATGTCGACTGTTGGCATATTTGTCAAAGAACTGGAAAAAGCACTTGAAATGTGCGAGGTAGATTTAGCCGTACACAGCCTTAAAGATATGCCTTCTGAGCAGCCACCCGGCCTGATGCTTTCAGCTGTGCTGAAGCGGGAAGATTTCAGAGATGCACTGATTTCACGAAAAGGCAATCTTGAAAGCCTCCCGCAAGGTTCGCGCGTTGGTACTGGCAGCCTGCGCCGGCAAATCCAAGTAAAACTTAAGAGGCCAGACTTAGCAATTCTTCCTCTAAGAGGCAACCTGGATACACGTTTAAGAAAGCTTGAACAGGGAAAATATGATGCAATAATCATGGCTGCAGCCGGGCTAATCCGCATGAATATGGCAGAAATAATAACTCAATTTTTGCCAGATGATCATTTTATACCAGCCGGCTGCCAGGGAATAATCGGTATTGAAATACGCCATGAAGATAATAAATTGCATCATGTGCTCCAGATGTTAAACGATGGGCCTACCTGGCATGAAGCAAAGGCAGAACGGGCATTTCTGCATGTTTTAGGAGCAGGCTGCCATGCTCCTGTGGCCATAAAAGCTAAGTGCTGCTCAAATAACATCACCATAAGCGCAATGGTAGCCGGCAGCAACCGGGAGCCGGTTATATTTGAATCAGTAACAGCGCCAATTGATGAAGCCATACAATCGGCTGTTAACCTGGCTAAATACTGCAAAACAAAAGGAGAGCCTGATTTTTGTGAAAGATAATAAGGATATAACTACCGGGAAGGTGTACCTGGTTGGAGCCGGACCGGGGGACCCCGGTTTAATTACTGTTAAGGCCGTTCAATGTTTAAGAGATGCCGAAGTCGTGATATACGACCGTTTGTTGAGCATGGATATTCTTAAATATATTCAACCCGGAGCCAAACTCATATTTGCCGGTAAATCACCGGAAAAACACACCCTGAAACAATCAGAAATTAATCAAATATTAGGTGAATATGCTCAAAAAGGGAAAAAAGTGGTGCGCCTGAAAGGCGGCGATTCATTTGTGCTGGGACGCGGTGGTGAAGAAGCAGAGCATCTAACATCGCTGGGAATTCGATTTGAAGTGGTGCCAGGCATCACTTCAGCTGTAGCAGCACCTGCCTATGCCGGCATTCCGGTAACCCACCGCGGGCTGGCTTCATCATTTGCCGTTATAACCGGACATGAAGATCCTGAAAAAGAATTTACCTCCATAAACTGGAGTAATCTGGCCACAGGAGTAGACACACTGGTATTTCTTATGGCCATGGCACATATTGAACAAATAGTATCCAAGTTAATTACTAACGGGCTTTCTTCAGATACTCCAGTTGCCATTATTAAAGAAGGCACCCGGCCTGAGCAGAAAGTGGCAACCGGAACTCTTGAAAATATTGTCAAAATAGTAAAGGAAAATAACATGGGCCCACCGGCGATAGTAGTAGTAGGCCAGGTTGTGAAAATGCGTGATAAGCTTAAATGGTTTGATAGCCAGCCGCTTTTCTCCAAACGTATCCTGGTGACCCGTTCCAGACAACAGGCAAGCCAGTTGAGCTTGCTTTTGGCATCCAGAGGCGCTATTCCAGTAGAACAACCGGCAATTTGTATTAAGGCAACCAATAATACCCACAGCCTGGATGAGGCCATTAAAAACATTGAAACCTACCACTGGATAACTTTTACCAGCGTTAACGGTGTTGATATTTTCTTTAACCGGTTAGGAGAGCTCAGGCTCGATTCCAGAATTTTTAAAGGGCTGACCATTGGTGCCATAGGGCCGGCAACAGCCGAAGCCCTGAACAACTATGGTTTAAATGCAGATTATGTGCCGCCTGAATATACCGGCAGTTCCTTTATCAAGCACCTTGGCAATTACGATATAGATGGAAAACACTTTCTGCTGCCCCGAGCAAGAGCGGCAGACAGCGAAATACCGGAAGGCATAGCATCGCTTGGCGGCATAGTCTGCGACATACCCATTTACGATACTCTGCCCGATATGTCAGGGCTTGAAAATATTAAGCTGCTGCTAAAAACCGGTGCTATTCAGGCAGCAACTTTTGCCAGTTCTTCAACAGTCAGTAACATTGTAAGTGCCCTCGGTGATGAAGCGCCTGAACTCCTTTCAGGTGTGGATATCGCCTGTATCGGGCCTAAAACAGCAAACACAGCACGTGATTCAGGGTTGAATATTTCGGTGGTAGCCCGGAAAAGCACCATACCCGGGCTGGTTGAGGCATTGGAGGATTATTACGAAAAAGGAGGTTGTTAGTGTGGCAAAATTTCCCGACATCAGATTACGCCGTTTAAGATCGAGTGACGGCTTGAGAAGGCTTACCCGTGAAACCGGTCTGTCGGTCGATAACCTGATCTACCCTTTGTTTGTGGCTGAAGGCAATAACCTGCGTTATGAAATTGATTCTATGCCCGGCATTTATTGCACGACACCAGATTTGTTGCCGGTTGAAATAGAAGAATTGAACAAACTGGGTATAAAAGCGGTTTTGCTTTTTGGTATTCCTGTAAGCAAAGATGAAGCAGGAACCGGAGCTTATGACGGGAGCGGTGTGATCGAACATGCGATAGAAGCAATAAAAGCAACATGCCCTGATATAACCGTCATAACCGATATTTGTCTGTGTGAATATACAACTCATGGTCATTGTGGAGTCATAAAGAACAATTTAATCGATAACGACTCCACTCTTCCGCTGCTTGCACGTATGGCTGTATCACATGCAAATGCCGGGGCAGACATGGTTGCCCCTTCAGACATGATGGATGGCCGGGTAGCAGCAATACGTCACTCTCTGGATGAAAACGGTTTCCCGGGCTTGCCAATAATGGCATATTCAGCCAAGTTTGCTTCAGCATTTTATGGGCCGTTTAGAGATGCGGTTAAATCTTCACCTTCGTTCGGAAACCGCTCAAGCTACCAAATGGCTCCCACCAACCCCCGCGAAGCCCTGCGTGAAATAGAGCAGGACATCATTGAAGGTGCAGATATAGTAATGGTCAAGCCGGCACTTGCATATCTTGATATCATAAACCGTGCCAGTTCTTTATTTAATGTGCCAATTGCCGCTTATAATGTCAGTGGAGAATATTCAATGGTCAAAATGGCAGCTAAAAATAATCTTGTTAATGAAAGGGAACTCATCCCTGAAATACTTATGTCAATAAAGCGTGCCGGCGCCGGCATAATAATAACCTATCACGCCAAAGAGTTTGCTTCTTGGCAGAGTAACGGAGGTATATAATGGCCGGCAGGCAAATTTCGAACAGGCTTTTCAAGCAGTCGTTAGAATTAATACCGGGAGGTGTCAACAGCCCGGTAAGAGCATTTAAAAGTGTTGGGGGAACTCCCGTTTTTTTTAAACATGGTAAAGGCTGCAAAATCACCGATGTTGATAACAATAAATATATTGACTTTGTTTGCTCGTGGGGGCCGCTTATTTTAGGGCACGCTCATCCCGAAGTTATTTCCAAAGTATCTCTGGCAGCAGAAAGCGGCTTGAGTTTTGGCACGCCCTGCCCACAAGAGCTTGAGCTTACTGAACTTATTACCAAGGCAGTGCCCTCAATAGACATGTTGCGTTTGGTAAATTCCGGCACTGAAGCCACTATGTCTGCTCTGCGGCTTGCAAGAGCTTTTACCCGGCGGGATAAGATCATTAAATTCAGTGGATGCTATCATGGCCATTCGGATGGTTTACTGGTAAAGGCCGGCTCCGGTGTTGTTACTGCCGGCCTGCCCGATTCACCCGGAGTTCCCCGGGGTTATACCGAGAATACTTTGATTGCCCCTTATAACGACCTTCAGGCAGTCAATAACCTCTTTGAGCGGTTTCCTTCAGATATTGCAGCTATAATCATAGAGCCGGTGGCAGCCAACATGGGCCTGGTTAAACCGGTTCCAGGCTTCCTTGAAGGCTTGCGGCAAATCACATCTCGAAATGGGGCTTTGCTGATTTTCGATGAGGTTATTACAGGTTTTCGGTTGAGCTATGGCGGCGCTCAAGAATTACTGGGGGTTATTCCCGATATCACTTGCCTGGGCAAAATAATTGGGGGAGGCTTACCTGTCGGTGCATACGGAGGCAGGCGTGATATTATGCAGATGATTGCCCCTTCGGGGCCGGTTTACCAGGCTGGAACGCTCTCAGGTAATCCGATTGCAGTTTCTGCCGGGCTT
>PWTP01000085.1 GCA_003563865.1 Dehalococcoidia bacterium | reverse complement strand
GATATGTGCCACGACAGATTTAAATAATACACTAACTATTATATGATTTCAATCGTATTAAAGCTGAGGCATGGTAAAGCGATGGATTAGGCCAATCAAGGCTTATTTTACTATCTTTTTAGCTTCTTCCCATAATGCATTTTGCTCGCCAAAAGATAGAGTACTGAAATCCAGAGCCCTTTCATGGCATAGCTTTTCCATGGCAGAAAACCGTTTGTAAAACCTGAGATTTGCACTTCTAAGAGCTGCTTCCAGATCAATGCCTTGCCGTTGGGCAAGGTTGGCTATAGTAAAAAGAAGGTCTCCATATTCCACTTCTTTTTCTTTGTGAGTCAGAGCAGAGCTTATCTCGGAAGCCTCTTCGGCCACCTTGTCAATTACACCTTCGTCGTCATCCCAGTCAAAACCAACCCGTGCAACCCTTTTTTGTATTTCCTGGCTGTAGGCCAGAGAAGGCAATGTACGGGGTATACCATCAAGCATAGAAGCACCCTGTTGTCTTTCGTGCTTTTTAATTTCTTCCCAGTTAGCGGTCACCTGTTCGACGCTGCCGACCTTTCGGGTTCCAAAGATGTGGGGATGACGCCGGATTAATTTTTCATTGATGAGCATTATTACCTGGTTGATGTCAAAATCACCATTGTCTTGGGCGATTTGTGAATGCAAGACTATCTGCAGCAGCAGGTCGCCCAGTTCTTCTTTTAATTTAGTACTATCACAGCTATCGAGGGCTTCAAGCACTTCATAAGTCTCCTCGAGCAGGTTTTGGCGGACAGACTGGTGGCTCTGGCTTTTGTCCCAGGGGCAGCCGTCAAGCCCGCGTAACTTGGCCATAATTTTTATCAGGGTATCAAACCGGCTTAAGCTTTCGTTTTCATGAGTATTGCTGGAATCAGGCATAACGCCAAGATTATACTCTGTTGATGTTGTACAGGTAAAGAATAAGCAAAATTTACTCTTACGGTATTAGTAAACAACCATATTAAGATGTTAGAATCTAACTGCAATGACAATACGTGAAATTGATGCAAATACAATAACCGACCATGTCGCCGGTTTGTGTGTCAAAGCAAACACAAAACTGCCGGATGATTTGGTGGTGGCTCTGGAGAAGGCAGTTCAAATAGAAAAATCCCCTCTGGGCAGACAGGCGCTGCAAATAATATTAGAAAATGCCCGCATTGCCCGGCAGGAGGGTACTCCGCTATGCCAGGATTGCGGTGTGGCGGTAGTGCTGGTTGAAATTGGTCAGGACGTTCATATTACCGGCCGAAGTCTCGATGATGCTATTTCCGAGGGAGTGAGTCTGGGTTACCGGCAGGGGTATTTAAGGAAATCTATGGTCAGCAAGCCATTCTCAAAACGAGAGAATACCCGTGATAACACACCACCGGTTATTCATACCGATATAGTTTCCGGCAACAAGATTAAAATCATATTTATACCAAAAGGTGGCGGCGCTGAAAATATGAGCCGTGTAGCTATGCTGAAACCCGGAGACGGTGCAGAAGCTATAGTCAAGCTGGTAGCTGAAACTGTAAAAGCAGCCGGTGGTTCATCATGTCCGCCACTTATCATCGGTTTGGGTATAGGCGGAACGCTGGAAAAAGCCGCGCTTTTGGCCAAAAAAGCTCTGGTGCGTCCTTTGGAAAACTGGAATGAAGATATTGAAATAGCCGAACTTGAGCAGAAGGTTCTTAAAAAAATTAACCGGCTGGGTATCGGGCCTTTGGGCATGGGCGGAACAGTTACCGCCCTGGCAGTGAATGCAATAAGCTATCCCTGTCATATGGCCAGCCTTCCGGTAGCGGTTAACCTGCAATGTCACAGTGCCCGTTACGCCGAGGTGGTGATTTAAGTGAAGTCGCAGGTAGTTGTATCGCCCTTCCCAAATGAAGACATAAAAAACCTTAGAACCGGCGACAGCATTCTGGTTTCCGGCAGTATTCTCACTGCCCGTGACGTGGCTCATAAGCGGTTGAGCGCGGCTGTCGAAAAGGGGTTGCAGCTGCCGGTAAACATAGCCGGCCAGACTTTCTACTATACGGGCCCTTCTCCAGCCCGTCCGGGGCAAATAATTGGGTCATGCGGGCCTACTACCAGCAAGCGCATGGACGAGTTTACCCCCGTTTTGCTTGCCAATGGCTTGAAGGTGATGATTGGCAAAGGCCAACGTTCTAAAGAAGTTAAAGATGCTATCAGGCAGTATCAAGCTTTATATTTAGTAACTTATGGCGGGGCAGGTGCTCTTCTTTCTAAATGCGTAAAGAAGGCAGAAATCCTGGCTTATACCGATGCCGGGGCTGAAGCCGTTATGCGGCTTGAAGTTGAAAATTTTCCGGCCGTTGTTGCTTATGATGTTTGGGGGGGAGACCTTTTTGGGCAGGAGATAACCAGATACTCAAATTTTGAGTTATGATAAATAATTGCAAAGGAGGCAAGCATGGAAGACTGTGTTTTTTGTAAAATTGTAAAAGGAGAAATTCCCAGTGATAAAGTATATGAGGATAAAGAAGTCCTGGTGTTTAGAGATATCAATCCTCAAGCACCGGTACACTTTTTGCTGATTCCTAAAAAACATATGAATTCGGTAGCCGATATGACCGAGGACGACCTTTCACTTATGGGGCACATGATAAATACAGCCAACCGGATGGCAGTGGCAGCAGGCATTGCTGGCAAAGGTTTCCGGCTGGTTACCAATGTCGGCACTGAAGGCGGCCAGGGTGTGCTGCATCTCCATTGGCACATTCTGGGCGGGCGGCAGTTGTCCGGCGAGCTGGGCTAACTGTTATTCAGTACTAAGAAACATTAGGATGGCCGCTACACTCTTGCAATCTATGATGTTTCCGCCAAGTATCAACTCCTGGATGGTTGCTACCGGCTCTCTTATTAATTCAATGCCTTCAGTATCTTCAGAAACCAGCGGGGCATAACTCAATTCTTTTGCCACATAAACATGCATATACTCGTTTGAATACCCCGGCGCCAGGTAAAATCCTCCCAGCTTTTTTACTATTCCGGCGGTATGCCCGGTTTCCTCGCGCAGTTCTCTTACCACAGTAGATTCCGGCTTTTCTCCTGGCTCAAGGCACCCGGCCGGGATTTCAAGCAGTAAGCTGTTAACCGGAGTCCTATATTGATTTACCAGTAAAATATTCTCCTGGCCGTCGACAGCTATTATACCAACGCTGTCGACATGTTCGATGATTTCCCTTGTGGCAGTCTGGCCATTGTCCAGCTTGACCGTGTCTTTGCGCAGGTTTAAAATACGGCCTTTATAGACATATTCGGATGAAATGCGTTGTTCAGTCATAAATAATGCTGCCTAAAAAGAATAAATAAGGGCTGCCTCATCACAATCCGGGAATTTGGGGCACTTGAAGCACTCGCCCCATATCTTTTGGGGCAGGTTAGATTTATCGATAATTTTAAACCCGCATTTTGAAAAAAAATCCGGTGTGTAAGTAAGGCAGAATACTTTGGGTATGCCCAGCAGCCGGGCTTCGTCAAGGCAAATGGTGACCAGTTTCTCACCCCAGCCTTTTTTCTGGTGTTCATGGGTGACGGCAACAGACTTGATTTCAGCCAGGTCCTCCCATAAAACATGCAATGCGGCACAGGCTATTACCTGCCCATCTTCTCTTATAACATAATAATCCCTTATATTTTCATAAATCTCAGAAAGAGAGCGGGCCAGCATTTTACCCTGTCCGGCAAAATTATTAACCAGGCGGTGTATCTGCGAAGCATCTTTTATAGTGGCTTTTTCAACTGTGTCCATGTTATATCCTGAGCCTTTTTTCAAGAGTAGTAAAAAATGAAGTTTGTGGTAATGACCGCAGAAAATGCACTTCATGCGGGCTTTGTCTGGTAGTAATACTGGCACCATCAGGTAAAGAGTGGTTGATGTGGCCATCAATGTTGAGAGTGGCCGGGTGTATGTTATTTATTATAATCTCAACATAGGAATTTTTCGGCACTACAACATTATAACCCGGGTTAAGGTGGGGAAGTATCGGAACCAGCAGAAACTCTTCTGCCTGCGGATGCATTACCGGGCCGCCGGCCGCCAGTGCATAGCCGGTTGAGCCGGTAGCAGAGGCAATAATTATGCCATCGGCACGATAGCTGGTTAAAGGATTACCGTCTATACTGACATTAATATGTATTACGCGGGCAATTTCTCCTCTGGCAATTACCACATCGTTTAGAGCCCAAAAGTATTGTTTTAAAGGCTTCTCATTTTCTCCAGCCAGGGCTAGCTCAGCTTCAAGCACTGACCGCTTGTCAACCCAGCCTTTACCCTGTAAAAGCGCCGGAAGCTTGTCATCTACCTCATCTGCATCAATTTCGGTCAAAAAACCCAGCCGTCCCAGATTAACCCCGGTAATGGGAACAATGTCAGGGATAATTGCATGGACGGTTCTGAGAATGGTGCCATCGCCACCGGCGGTTATAATCAGGTCGCTCGACCTTGTATGCCGGTTGATTTTATCTGTTTCCCATGCCGATGCAATCCAGGTTTTGAAACCCGAGTTACTGACTAGAGATATAATTTTTTCCGTCATCGCAGGGGCAGCTTGATTCTTTGGATGATATACAACACCGATGGTTTTCACTCTACTGTCCTCTTAACATAAATAAGAAATGAAGTCTATCACTGGTATTAGCAGGTGTCAATCTAACGACGGCGGGCAAGCAGGACTATACCCACACCTGCCAGCATGGCAACAACAGCCGCAATCGGGCCCCAATAAACCCACCTGACAAGGCTGAGGCTGGAAAGAAGAACCACCACTCCCACCAGGGCTATCAATGTGCCAATAAGCACCATTCTGGCCCTGGACGCCTTCCTGGCCTGTTCATCTTCACTGGTCATATCTGCCGGACTGGTTTCTTCTTGAGGCTTATAAGGGGTGGCCTGTTGTTGCGGTTTTGCCATTTTTGATATACGCACAATGAGCAAGACAATAAAAATAACAACCAGAATAAGAACAATTTCGCCAATGCCAAATTTCATGAACTCAAAAAACCCTTAGGTGGAATAATTTCGATGCTGTAAACAGCATATCATAAACTCATACCGGCGTTAAAGCAGGGATCCGTTAATAGCTGCATAAATCAATTAAAAATATAATTTGACAGACATATGTTATCGAATGTTTTTCCCATCTGATAAAATACAATTGTGAACACAACTGGTTTACTCAAAGTTCTTACCGGTGCCGGAATTGGCTCCCGCCGGCTGATGGCTCGCGCCATTAAAGAAGGCAGGGTGCAGGTTAATCAGGAAACGGCTACCGGTTTTAATTTCGCTGTAGATATTAACACCGATACAATAACAATTGACGGCAGGCCGGTTAAGACTAGAGCAGCCCCGTTTGTGTATCTGGTCT
This sequence comes from Dehalococcoidia bacterium, assembly GCA_003563865.1. Lineage (GTDB taxonomy): Bacteria > Chloroflexota > Dehalococcoidia > Dehalococcoidales > CSSed11-197 > CSSed11-197. Next base: position 394 of record PWTP01000085.1, on the reverse strand, counting down.
TGAATAAGCCTGCCGGGGTGCTTTCAACCACCAGTGACCAACAAAGACGGGCCACAGTGGCCGATTATATTCCGGCAAAGTACCGGCACATCAAAGTGTTTCCGGTTGGCAGGCTGGATAAAAACAGTACCGGGCTTATTTTGCTTACCAATGATGGCCAGTTGGCCTACCGGTTAAGCCACCCACGGTTTGAACACGAAAAAGAATACCAGGTTGGTATTAATCACAAACTTTCTTTGCAAGACAAAGACCGGATAGAAAACGGAATTATGCTTGATGACGGTATAACTCATCCGGCCAGGGTAAAAGCTGTTGAAGAGAGCAGCAGGTATATCTATTCTATTACAATACATGAGGGGCGCAAGCATATTGTCAGGCGAATGCTGGCACGCCT
>PWTP01000037.1 GCA_003563865.1 Dehalococcoidia bacterium | reverse complement strand
TTCTCGTGTACTAAATGTCATGCCCCTTCTGACATTTCATGACGGAGAGATAGTCCGTGGCGGGCTGGTGCGTACTGTCAACAAAGGCATGGACAGGATTTATGATTACGTTAAAAAGAATGTACCCATAAGTGAGCTTATTATTGTCCACAGCAAGGTGGCCGACCGGGCAGGCCGGCTAAAACAGCGATTAGTTGAATTCATAGAAGAAGAAAAAATAACCATAGATGAACTGGGCCCGGGCCTGGGAGTGCATGGTGGGCCCGGGGTTTTGCTGGTAGCTCTAAGAAGAGCAGATTAACATAACCGGCGAAGTGATCCGGTGGACTGATTTTAACTATGCATCCACCGGTTCAAGGGTTACGCTGATATTCTGATAGTAAAGACCGGTCAGGCCTTCGAAGCCGGAATCGGTGCCTACCAGCAGCCACAGATCCCCGTCTTCAGTAGCGGTCACGGTGTAGGTATGCTCGTGTTCGATTTCAACCGAAGCATATGGAAGTTCCGGTTTTTCAAAAGCTTCTTCTGCCGGGATTCCATTGGCTACATCACCGCCAATTGTAGCTGCAGGGCCTTCACCACTGTTTCCGCCACCCTTATCCACATTCATCACGTAATAGTCGTTTTCGAGAATTACTTTTGGCTCCTGGGCAGAGCCGCCAACTTTAAAGAATACAGACTCACCCGGCGCACCACCGATGCCTACAGCTCCGGAGGGTGCATTCGAAGCAAAAGTAACGTTGTAAATAAGGCGGTAAGTCTGGCCAGGAACTATACCTTCATCGGCTCCGATGTGACGCTTTAAAAACATGAAAACATCATCCGAGCGATTCATACTCTGAATATAATAACCTGTACCATCAATACCCAGCCCTTCGGGCAGAGGTTTAATAGCTCCCTCTTTTTCGATATCCATTACCGGTGAGTATTCAGCAAAACCATGCTCCCAACCCTGTTTTCCATCGCGGAAATCATACTCCAGGTTGATTTTTTCGGGCGCCGGATTCACGGTTCCACTGCAGGAAGCCAGCACTACCGCCAGCACCGTTAGTACCGTAAAAACCAACACTCTCTTTGTCATTTCCTAACCTCCAAATAATTTTTACAGCGCTGTAATTTTCCTTACAAATAATAACGTACTAAAAGCCGCAAGGTTAGTCTTTCTACCCCTCTTTGTTTACAAATCCAATCCCTCCGAATGTGCAGATTCGAGGCAAAGGTCCTTTTTTCAGCTTCAAACACAAGTACCGTTCTAACCAGCCATTGTCTGGCGTGATTAATGGTTTGAACATTAATGATGACATAGTGTAGAATATAAATGTTAGGCTTGCCTAACAATCTATTAATAAGGAGCACCTCTCATCATGGAATCAATAATCTACAGCTTGCTGGCAGGGGTTTCGACGCTGTTAGGCGCTATGCTTGTTATGTTCATCAAAATGCCTGGAAGGAAAACTTTGGCTGTTTTGTTGGGGTTTGCAGGCGGTGTTATGCTGGCTATTTCTTTCTTTGACCTGCTGCCAGAAGCCCTCGAGTTTGGTTCAGTAAAGACTGTTGTAATCGGGTTTTTACTGGGTACAGGCATCATGTTTGCACTTGACCGCTTTATTCCCCATGCCCATCTTTCTAACGGTCAGCTTATGGACGTAGAAAATGTGCCTGGAAATCTAAAAAGCAATCGTACTATATTACGTGTCGGCTACCTTGTGTTTCTGGGACTGGCCCTGCATAACATCCCGGAGGGACTGGCAATAGGGGCAGGGTTTGAATCAAGCCCGGAATTGGGTCTTTATATTGCTATTGCCATAGGCCTGCACAATATTCCCGAAGGCATAGTATTGGCAGGATTGCTGAGGGCGGGAGGACTACCGGTTGTCAAAGTCCTTTTTCTGACACTGGTTGCCGGGTTAATGCTGCCGGTTGGCGCCGGACTCGGTTTAATCTTTTTTAGTGTATCTCCATTGTTTGTAGCTGGAGGTATGGCATTTGCAGCAGGAGCCATGGTTTATATCGTTAATGACGAACTGATTCCCCAATCTCACAAATTGAGCAGCCATATTGCCATTGGTGGGTTGATTATCGGATTGATGCTGGTTTTTATAATGAACGGTTAGGTTACCGAAGGCATTGTCTGAGAAAGTTTCAAGATTGCAATATGGAGTATATTCTATAATAACCTGAGGTGAACTGCTGCTGCTGAAATCAATCAGATATGCGTCGGAGATGCTTTGTCGGGCACCCATTCAGCCTTTCTGCTGCCAGACGAGTTCGCTCCTTATGTTTTGTAGAATCATACTTGTAGTCCAATAGTCAAACCTCCAAACCCCTGATAACCTTCAGATTGGGAAAAGGATAATGCTCAATTTTGTTTGTGAGAAGTGGAGCGTCAAACTGCAAAGCCGCCGCCGCGATGATGGCATCTGCAATACCGATCGTCATTCCTTTTGAGCGAAGCTCCCCCAGCATCGTACCTGCCCGCCGGGCAATTGGTACATCAACAGCAACAGAAACAAGCCCGTCCAGGAAAGCATTGGTCGCCTTCTCTTCCCCGGCTTTCATCCCCTGGTATATTTCAAGATGGGTAAGGGTGCTTATTGCCAGCAGCCCTTCCCCGGCCCAGCTCTCAAGTAGCTTCAAAGCATATTCACGCCTTCTCAGGAAATCAATGGCGATATCGGTATCCACCAGGCAGGATATGCCCTTTACCCGGCTACTTTCCACTGACGCCCTCTAATCGCTGTTGTCGCTCTCTGTCTGCTTCCCTGATAGCGCGAACGTAAGCAGTGGAATCTTCAGGAGTAGCCAGATCAGGATGGCTCTTATCCTTCCAGGCACCGAACCCTTTCTCCAAGGCTATCCTCTGCTTGCGGTAGGCTATATAATGCTCCAGTGCCTCAGTGAAAAAAGAGCTTGTCACTCCTTGAGGCGAGATAGAACGAATCTCGGTAGCCAGTTCCTTGGGCAGCGTTACCGACATTTTTTCTGTCCTCAAGAAATACTGGCCGATGACGGTACCATTCTGGAGTAACTTATTACCACGCATAAGGAACTAAGGAAAGCCAGTTGGTAGCGGCTTGCCAATGAGATACGGAGCAACTCGACGAAATCGACGTTACCCTTGAAGATAGCCCGCAAGGCACGGTCTGGAAGCTAAAATGCTAGTACAAGAAGGCAATCATGTGGCAGAACACAGCCTTTACCCTGATAGGATTGGGCATACTGGCGCTGATAGAATGGTCGGTGCAGGGTTTTTTACATCGGATGAAATACCTGTTTTAATAAGGGTTGCCGTGGGGGTAATAGGGCTGGGAATGTTGATTCTTATCGGCGTAGCCATCAAAGACCGGATATCCAAGGCAAAAGGTGAGCACTTCGAGGGAGTAGATAAATGATTGTTATCACCACTGCGCAGGTAGAAGGCAAAAGATTAAGAAAACGATAGGTCTGGTGTGAATAACGGTTTACTTCGCATCGAATACTGCCTTCGAGGAGCTTTCCCTGAGCAACCAGTACGCCGCTTCGACAATAGAGACGCAGGGAGCTATGTTTTTGGCAACAGGAGAGGCGATGCTTGCTGTATACACAGGTACCGCCTTTGGTGTATATTACATCCTCAACGCGGTTGCCCTTTTGATTTTCTCAGTTGTTATGCTGCGGAGTTATATCTTCAGCAGATTAACTGCTTATTAAGGACTCCTGGCGGGTGTATTGATGATAGTACCGTCAACAGCCGGAACGATAGGCCTTTACTTCGCCTTCGCGTCCCTCGTACCCTGGGCTATATGGTTGATCCTGTTTGCCCGAAGGCTCTTCCAGCTGGAGCGGAGCTAAGTTAATCCCAATGTCACATTCCTCGGGATCGTTCAAACTTTCTTTTGACCAACAAAAACACAAATTGAGACACATCAATAAAAGCTAATTTTTGAAGCCCCTGGGAGGTATTGGGAGGGATAAAAATAAATAGACAAGCCTCCTAACAGGAGGCTTGTCTTTCTGAAGTGAATGGCAGACAATATGAGCGTGAAGCGCTCGGAGTAAATTTGAAATAAAAGATTATAAGCGATAGTATTTATTAGGAAGATTGGTCGTATGCAGTCCTCAAAGTTACAGAACTTATAAACGCAAAAGCCTTTGAGCACACATATGCCGTTATAAGGAGGTAAGTAAAATGATGTGGTGGCCTTTCGGTGGCTGGTGGATGATTATCTTTTGGGTAATTGTTATCGTTTTGGTGGTAGCAATGGTGCTCATCCTTACACAAAACAAGGGTTCCCAGGGAAGCAACAAAAGTTCGCTAGACATTGCCAAAGAGCGTTATGCTAAGGGCGAGATAGACAAAGAGGAGTATGAACAGATTAAGAAAAATCTAACGTAGGTGCATTTTCCGGACGAAATCGGCCATGCTTCCGGAGCAAAACGGCCACCCTTCCGGATGAAACCGGCCATCCTGCCGACGCAAAACGGCCACCCCGGGAGAAGCACTGGGTAACAGGCTGCCATAGAGTCACTATGGATTTTTCATATATCCAGATAATTACCGGCGTTATCTTCTTGACATCTGCTCTTTAGGGCCTTAGAGTTGTATTCTATGGATACTATTGGCTTTGAATCGATATATAAACTTGAAGAGCCAATCGACAGCAATATCGATGGCACTATTATTGATATTGAAACAATTGGTGAATTCAACAAACGGTATTATGACTCAAGACGATGTAGTTCACTTAAACAAGTAATCTTTGGCTGCATCGACACAAACCAGATACAAATATTCTGTGCTAATGGATATCAAAACATCGATGAATTGTGCTCAATTACCAAAGACCTAATAGGCAAACTAAAAAGACCTTTCTATGCATTCAACTGTTCTTTCGAAAGCAGTGTTTGGTTCCATAACATCGGAATTGAAATTGATTTTGATGGAGAATTGCAAGGATTTAAATATGAAAGCAAACGAAACGCTGTTGCTTTGCTTCGCATTCCACAATACAATGATCCCTTTTTTGATGATGGATACAAATGCTTGAAAGCCTGGGAATCTCAAAAATTCAAACATGCTATAGCACATAACAGAGCTTGCCTTTTAAAAGAAAGAGATATACTAAAATATAGAGGATGCACACACACCGAAAAATGCAGTTTCGTAAAGCTGTAATTTGCCTTTCTACGCGTAAGGATGGAATGGATGTTGAGATAAATGGGCCATCTATCGCTGAACACAAAAACGATAGTGTTTGCTCTCTATTCGAATTAGAAACGAAATTAATTCAGGCAGCTTGCTTTGTTGAAAGTAGCGGCACAAGACCGGGGTGCTGATTTACAGTTTTATCTTCGAGCAATCACTGTATGTGTACTGGCTAGAATTCTTTCCGACGCTACTACCTCGCCAACTCCCAACTGCATAATTCTCTGATACAACCTCAAACTATCCTCGAACTTCACACTCCACTCCTTGTATAAGGTAGCACCACGGGTTAAAATACTAAATCTGTAGGTGGTAACTTCCTTGGGGTCAGGGCGATTTTATGAACGTTAAAAGAGGTAAAATAGTTAATGGAAAACAAAATACCAGGTAAAAAAACCAAACCGACAAGGAAAGAATTAGAGTTTGTTTATGAGCGCTTAAACAGGCTGTCTGATGAAAAAATATCTGAGGAAATGCAGAACTCTAAATTTCCCGAACCATCCAAGAGTTATTTTGACAGACGTAGAATTGAATTTGAGGCTGCTAAGATAGTTATAGCTAAAATTGACGAGGGTGCTTATATCAAGGATTCAAACGAGCGCCGGAAAAGACATTGGAACAGATTGTCAGATATTG
>PWTP01000151.1 GCA_003563865.1 Dehalococcoidia bacterium | reverse complement strand
GAATCAGAATATAGCACCTGCCCCGAAAGTACACGGTAAGTTTTGTAGTATTCAATTTCCTTCGGGCTTAAAGACGCCGGGTCGGGTTTGTCGCCGTCCATCATACGGTGCACCAGGTTGACTACCTCTGGCATTTTGCCGTCGGCTATCATAACCAGTTCTTCATCCAGGGGGTCGCAAATGGCAGAATACAACCCGTATTTCATAAATGTTATCAGCGATGTACGGTTGAAATAACCCCGTAAATGAGGCGGTACGCCGTTGGAAATGTTGGAAAGCCCAACGATAGATTTACATTCCGGAGCTATCTCACCCAGCATGCTCATAAATTCAAGGCAGGCCTGCACCTGTACAATATCCACCGTAACCGGGGTTGAAATGGGGTCAATCCAGATTCGGTCGGGCGAAATACCGGCCTCTCCGGCTTTGTATATGATGTCTACTGCCAGCATACACCTTTCGTTGGCATCTCTGGGCATGCCTTCATTACCCCATAAAAGACCTATCATATTGGCATTGTATTTATTTACCATCGGCAGCAGCTTCTCAAGCCGTTCGGGCTGGAGGGATATCGAGTTAATTAAAGCCGGTTTGGCAGCTTCTTTTAAGCCGGCCTCCATGGCTACGGCATTGGTAGTATCCAGGCTAAGAGGCAGAGGGCTGGCACCTTGAACTGTGTTAACCAGCCAGGGCATCAGGTCGGAACCGTCCTTGCGGGCCGGGCCAATGTTTAAATCCAGCATATCAGCCCCGGCACCGGCAAGCTTTGCTGCCATTTCCTGTACAGGTTCAGGGTTACGTTCTTTAAAAGCAGCACCAATAGCTTTAGAAACTACATTTATGTTTTCAGCTACCAGGATCATAAGTCACCCCTTGTTCCAGTTCTTAAGATATGCCGGCAGGTGGGCTGCTTCGCGCGGGCCTATCATTATTTCCCAACCTTCCAGTTCTTCTTCCAGGCCGCCGCTTTCGGCCGCTATGTAACCGGGTATTATTAACTTCTTATGATTAATTTTATCAGCTATACCGCACTTCTTAACAAATGCGGCAATGTTATCGGCGCCGAATTTACCGGCCGCCCAGGCTGTCATTATGCTTAAGCCCTCGGTATCCTTTACCAGCAACCAGGCGGGTTTACGGCTGGCTTCAATTTCCCCGGATACAATAAAGTAAGTAAGCGAGAAATTGCTGGTAAGCAGAACCGGTGAACTATCGTCCGGGCCGTTAATGTCATAAATACCCTCAGTCGTAGCCAGCGGACGCTGCGGATCGGTAAAAATATTCATCCTTTCAACCAGCAGCGGAAACAGGCTTTCGCCCTGTAAATCAGAAAGTAATATCAACCCACCATATTTAGCTATAAATACAGAGGCGATCAGTGCTTCTTTCATGGGATCATCGGCCATTTCGGCCGGAAGCACAATGGTCGGGAAGCCAAGCGGCTTGAATTTCTTGAGTAACGCCGAGCGCCGGATAACTATCTGGTCTTCGAAGGCCTGCTTCAAGTTGCGTGCACCTGAATCAAGCACCAGATCAGCAACGCCGGCAGCGGGGATTTTTTCACTCAAATCGATGAGTTCCTCAATATTATCAGCTTTAACCGCTAGCGGACATTTATGGGTTCTGGCCAGTTCTGCCATTTGCTCCCAGTTATCTTTGGCAGCAGCATATATAAGCGGTTTAACACCGGAGCAAACTTTTAGTGCTTCGGCCATAATGCCGGCATCGGCACTCATCAGTATAAGGGCAGCATCGCTCTCTTCTGTTACCCTTTTTACCATAAGGCTGAATTTAGCGCTGTCGCCTGATAAACACTTTATGGCTAGTAGTTCGGCTTTCAAACTGTTGCCGACCCGTTCATATCTCAGGGCTTTGAAACGATTGAGGGATGATGAAACCTTTTTATCATCCCAGTTGTCATGTATCAGTCCGGCAATTCCCGGCGGGTTTTCAAACCTTTTCTCATGCCGGAACAGAACTGTTTCCCCACCGATTTTTATCACGCTCGAGCCTTTGCCGATAGTAACCGGCCTTATTGGCGGAGCTGAAGCCTCTTCAAGTTGGCCTTTTGCTTCTTCGGAAACATGCGGGCATTTGGATAGTTCGGCTTTACCGGCCGCCAGGCTCATGGCAAAGGCCAGACAGGTAGGTACTCCGCAGTCACCACAGTTTGTTTTCGGCAGCAGTTTAAAAATTTGTATACCGCTAAGAGCCATAAAGTCAATCTCCTTAAAGTTACATTATCGGTTCAAGGATTAATGCCGGGTGGCCTTTTTCTTCGAGGAAAGCCAGTATTTCCTCCTCAGTTGTGCCAACTGTTTCATCAGCAATTTTGTCTAAAAGGCCGGGGAAGCCTAATTCTTTGGCTCTTTGTTCAAAGCGTTCTCTTATTTCTTCCTTTAAAGTTGTCGGCATCCACACCAGCCGTTTAATTCCTTCTTCGGCACTCAAAAACTTGCGCTGGGTAATATTATATTTACCATGGCCAACAAAACCTGGAGTGCTGGCACCTCCGCCAATTGTGCCTGCCAGGGTGGTAAATTTCATGCCGGAGGGTGTCATGCCGGCATGTTCGCGGTTAACCGTCATAATACCGTTACAAAGTGGCAAAACAGCAGCAATGCATTCCATGCATCCGCATGAAGTCATCGGATCAATCAGAATAGAGTAGAAGTTGTAATGGTCGATATGGCCACGGCTGGCGACTCTAACAAACTCGTTTACCCCTTGCCATTGCCCCAGTTTGGCATCGATAGTGGTTCCTTTAGGCACTGGTTGGTTGGGTCCGGTCGGGTTAATTTCGTAAGATGCCTTGCAGTCCATCCAGTTGTATGAACCACAAAGTCCGGTGCGTTCAGGACTGATAACACAAACATGGCTGGGTGCAAACGACTGGCACAGTGTGCACGAATAGAAGGTATCGGTAGTTTCATCTCTCATACCTTCAATGCGTTCATCACGGCGGGCATAAACTTCCTTGGCCCGACCGGTAATCTGTTTAACATCTTCCTCTTTAGTAAACAGCTTAACCTGCAACTTGTCAAAAATCCGCCCGAAGTCCTGGTGCAGTTTTGCATGCAGCATTACCCCTATATGTTTCAGTGTAAAGCCTTTTTCAACTGCCTGTTTGCTTACCCTTATCCAGGCAATATCACGCTGGCCGATGTGCATTAGCCCCTGGGCATAGTTAATTATGTGGTGGATCTGGCGCTCCAGGATCGGTTCATAATCGGCCTGCATTTTACGCCCGGCTATCTCAACACAAATGGCCAGTGGCAATTTAGAGCCGGCCGATATGTCTGAAATGTCCGGCCCGATAACTTCAACTTTCCCGTCTTCAACTTCTTTTATATCTTTTGAGGTTACCCATTCCACCATGGCGGTACGGCCACCGCCGCATTCGAGGTAAACATCATTACCTCTAACCCGTTCGCCTTCAAATGCTGGGCCAAATGCCATGGGTACCGGTATCTCAGATACGGCCACTTTCAAACCACGCACTTCAATGGCTTTGGAAACAATTTTATCATGTGGTACGTTGGATACCACGTGTTCATAAGTGCATATGCCGTAAGGTAATACTTCGGGTATGGGAGTATCGGCAATAACCGGGAAGCCGTAATTAATGGCCCCGGCTGCATTGGCATACCATTCATCGGTTACATAGCCCAGCGGCAGAGCAAAGGCAAAAATACGGTCTTTATTGTAGATAAGGATTTTACGGTAGTTACCCGGTTCAATTCCCCCGAAAGACATGGCTGCCCGGGTGGCAAAACCCAGCGCAAAAACCGTGGCCGAGGTATCAGGCCCAAAGGAAACCAGCCTGGTAGGCCAGCCGATTTGTACGCCTGCTTCAACCAGCTGTTTGGAAAAACTCTTGCCGCCGTCGGAGCCGCACATAAACACATAAAGATTTTTTTGCTGCAATTCCTGGGCAATGGCAGCTGCGGTTGCATTATCCGGCGCAGCGCCTAAAATAGCTGCAAAACCGGGTGCAGTGCCGTCAACAAATTCCACCCCGCGCTTTCTAAGTATTACGTCGTCGGCTGCCCCCAGCCAGATGTTGTCACCGGCAGGATCCTCACCGGCTGTATAAAAATCGGGTGTTTCAAGATACCGTATAGCTTCAATGATTTCTTCGGCAAAAAAAGTAGCCATACCAGCATCAAGAGCCGGCGCCAGGTAGGGCAGGTGGTGTTTCTCTTTAACCGGGGGAGGCAGCAAGCTTTCACATCGTTTAAGCACGGCCTCCATATCACCCAGTTTTTCTACTTTGTGTCCCAGAATACCGTATATAATCGGCAGATAATAAGCAGTATTCGGGAAACCCACCGGTTCATTGGCTCCCCATTTATCCATCGCCCATTGCCATTTTTCCCGTGATGCAATAACAATCTTATGGGCACCCCTTATAGCTGCTGATGCAATTATTTTCGACATAGCTTTATACCCCCACCTTTTTAAACTTTATACTGCATCCAGTTCCCGGCGCATGTCCATATCGTAAAGCACCCGTTCACGGGCTTTATCGATTCCCAGTGCTTTACGTTTATTGTCGATGTGGCTTAACATAAGTTCAGCCATTTTCAAAGGGTCGGCCTCAAAAGCCCACATGCCCCCATATAGCTTCTGGTAATCTTTAAACAAAAAATCGGTCAATTCTTTAGATCCGGTGGTCGGCCAGGTAGTGCCAAACACGGTAAACACTCCGGATCCAACAAAATACTCACCGATTGATATGGCCTTTTCACTCATCCATTCAGGCGCAGCGCCGGCCACCGGCAAATCGGAAATGTCGTCGCCCAGCCCGCCGTCCTTGACCATGGCGGTCGCTGCCACCAGTATGCGGGCATTGTCAACGCAGCTACCCAAATGCAGTACCGGTGGTATTCCTACCGCTTCACAAACCGAAGCCAGCCCTTCACCGGCATATTCTTTAGCTGCCTCCGGCAGCATCAGGCCGGCCTTAGCACAGGCCATGGCGCTGCAGCCGGTCTGTAACACCAGCACATCGTTTTTAATCAGTTCTTTTACCAGCGTTACGTGGGCGTTATCATGCATGGTGCGAGCATTATTGCAACCCACCACACCGGCAACCCCCCGTATAAGGCCGTTGATAATATTTTCATTAAGTGGGCGGTAAGAAGCTCTGAAAAGCCCGCCCAGCAGGTAGTTGATAGTTTCATGGCTGAAACCCGCAATCAGGTCGGTCTTATGGTCGGGAATACTAACATTTCCGCCGCGGTTGGGAAAATTATCGATGGCGGTTCTTACAATTTCCTCAGCTGTTTCATAAGCCCGGTGTTCGTCAAACTCAATATGCTGGGCTCCGGTCATTTTAGCCCTTGAGTCGGTAGTTATTACTTTGGTGTGGTAACACTGGGCTACGTCTGCCAGCCCCTGCATAATGCACTGCACATCAACCACCATTGCTTCCAGCGCTCCGGTAATAATTGCCAGTTCCTGCTGCAGGAAGTTACCGGCAATCGGAACACCGTGCCGCATTAGAATTTCGTTGGCGGTGCAGCACATGCCGGCCAGATTAATCCCGTCAGCCCCTTTGGACCTGGCATATTCAATCAACTTCGGGTCCTGTACAACTACTGCCAGCATTTCTGCCAGTTGTGGTTCATGGCCATGGATAATAATGTTTACATCTTCTTTATTTAACACACCGAGGTTTATCTGGCTCAGGAGGGGCGCCGGTGTGCCAAACATGATGTCCTGCAGGTCGGTAGCCAGCATGCTGCCACCCCAGCCATCTGCCAGGGCAGTGCGCATTGCCTGGGTTAGAATGCTTTTATAATCCTGGTCAACTCCCATATGCGTGCGGTGCATCATTTC
>PWTP01000128.1 GCA_003563865.1 Dehalococcoidia bacterium | reverse complement strand
ACGCATAAAAAACCCCGGCCTCAAAATAATTAAAAACCCGTCCTGGCAAAGGACGGCCAACAAGACAAAAATCCCTAGTGTATGTGTTGCCTAAAATAACACGCTCATTAAGCCATTGTCAAGGTTGGCAGGCATGAAAACCACTGCAAGCTAAACGTATATGCCTAGCTTTCTATCTGTTTTATTTTATCAACCCGCCGTTGATGACGGCCTCCTTCAAATGGGGTGTCGAAGAAAGCCTGCACAATGTCTTCCACCGGTTCCATAGAAACATCGCCTCCAAGGCAGAGTATGTTGGAGTCATTATGTTGCCGTGAACGTCTTGCACAAAAAGCATTGTGACACAAAGCTGCACGTATGCCTTTTATTTTGTTAGCTGTTATGCACATGCCAATACCGGTTCCGCAAACCAATATCCCCTGATCATATACCCCGCGGGCAACCTCTCCAGCCACCACCCGGGCAACATCCGGATAATCTGCAGATTCTTCACCCGAACAACCATAATCGTGATACTCATAACCTTTGTCGTTAATTATTGTTATCACTTCCTGCTTTACTTTGTAGCCTCGATGATCACTGCCAACTGCTATTTTCATATTAAAAAACTCCTTTGAGGTTTAGATATTGATTCAATTTTTCTACTGACACAGCTCCTTCACGTAAAACCCTGAAAGGTTCCTGAGAGATATCTAATATAGTAGACTCTATTCCAAGTGGTTCTGGGCCAATATCAACGATATAATCAACCGTATGCCTCAGCTGTAATTTTACTTCAGCAGCGCTTATTGCACTATTACTGCCTGAAACATTGGCACTGGTACCACATATGGCCTTGCCTGCTTTTTTTGCCAGCAGCAGGGCGGCAGGATGATCCGGCATGCGCACAGCAACCGTATCCCGGCCACCGGTTACAATATCGGGTACAGTTGCAGAACGCTTAAATACCAGGGTTAAAGCCCCTGGCCAAAAAGTGTCCGTCAAAACCCGGGCTGTTTCAGGAATACACTCGACTACCTCTAACAACTGGTTTTCACTGGAGACAATAAGCGGCAATGCTTTCAAATTAAGCCTTTTCTTGATGGCATAAATCCGTTCGATTGCCCCAATATCATCATATATTGCACCCAATCCGTATACTGTATCGGTTGGATATGCAATAACACCGCCTGATTTGAGTATTTCAGCGGCCCGGTCGATTATTTGTTTCATAGTATTTACCATGATCAAAGTTTAAAAGCTGGCAATTATTTCTAGACTTGACGCTAGTATATCATAATGATAATCTTTCACTAAAAGGTTTTAGAAATGAGCCAAGAATCCCAAAATCCTTCATCTGGAGATACATACCGGGTATCTACCAGTGGTGATATTGAAGTATCGACATATCTCGAAATAGCCAAAGAAATTACCGGCGAGCAACCTGTCCCGTCTCCTGCTAAACTGCACGATAAGCAGGAGACGATAGTAATTATAGACTTTGGCTCGCAATACAGCCTGCTGATTGCCCGCCGGGTACGTGAACTAAATGTTTACTGTGAACTCATAAGCCACGATACCCCGTGGGAAAATATCTCCCATCTTAATCCTAAAGGGTTTATCCTTTCCGGCGGCCCCGGGAGCGTTTACGCGGAAGGGGCTCCACTTGCTCCGGCATATGTATACTCCAACAACCTGCCCATCCTTGGTATCTGCTATGGACAACAGGTGCTGGCTTATCAACTGGGAGGCAAGGTAGAACCCGGAAATGTCAAGGAATACGGACACTCATTGTTAAATATCAATGCACAGGATTCTCCTTTGTTTTCTGATATACCCGAATCATCTCCGGTTTGGATGAGCCACGGTGACAGAGTAGTTGACCTTCCCCCCGGTTTTTCAGCTCTTGCATATACTGAAAATTCTCCCATGGCCGTTATGGGTAACGGTATCTCAATTTTTGGCCTGCAATTTCACCCGGAAGTTGCCCATACCCCTTATGGAAGGACTATTCTTAAGAACTTTCTTTACAATGTATGTGGCTGCCACGGTAATTGGACCACCGGAAGCTTTATAAATAATGCTATTATAAATATCCAGGACGAGGTTGGTAACGGCAAAGTAATTAATGCAATATCTGGTGGGGTTGATTCTTCGGTAGTTGCCACACTTATTCACCGTGCTATAGGTGATCAATTAAATTGCATATTTGTTAATAACGGGCTGTTAAGACGCCAAGAAGCCGAACGAACCTTGAAGGTGTTCCAACAGAATCTGGGAATGCAGGTTAATTATGTAGATGCATCCCAGAGATTTATTGATACCCTTAAAAGTGTAATAGACCCTGAAGTAAAAAGGAAAGCAATCGGCAGTGAATTCATCAAAATCTTTGAGGAAGAAGCGGCTAAACTTGGTAAAGTAAACTTTTTGGCGCAAGGAACCCTGTACCCTGATGTTATTGAAAGCGCCTCATCTGCAAGCAAAGCTTCAGTCAAGATTAAAACACATCACAACGTTGGTGGCCTGCCATCTAACATGACCTTTAAATTACTGGAGCCTCTGCGGTTTTTGTTTAAAGATGAAGTACGCAAAGTTGGCCTGGAACTTGGGTTACCGGAAGAAATGGTCATGCGCCAACCCTTCCCCGGACCGGGGCTGGCTATCAGGATTATCGGTGAAGTAACCCGCGAAAAGCTTGACATATTGAGAAATGCCGACTGGATAGTAATGAATGAGATCAAGAAAGCCAAACTTTATAATGAAATCTGGCAGAGTTTTGCAATCTTAACAGATGTAAAAAGTGTCGGAGTTATGGGTGATTTTCGCACCTATGGTTACCTGGTAGCACTAAGAGCAGTAACCAGTATTGATGCCATGACTGCAGACTGGGCAAGGTTGCCATATGATTTGCTGGCTACCATTTCTAACCGTATTGTAAATGAAGTAGAGGGTGTTAACCGGGTAGTTTATGATATAACTTCCAAGCCTCCCGGTACTATTGAGTGGGAATAAACGCTATGAATGTATTGGTTATAGGCAGCGGAGCACGAGAACATGCCGTTACATGGAAGCTTTCCCACAGCCCCAGGGTAAATAATATTTTTGTCGCCCCCGGTAATGCCGGGACCGGATTAATTGCTGAGAATCTTCCCATTGGTACCAACGATATTGAAGATTTAATGCAGGCCGTAACCAGAAAGCAAATTGATTTTACGGTAGTTGGTCCTGAAATACCGCTTGCTAGGGGTATTGTTGATCAGTTTCTGGCACGTGAAATGCCGATATTCGGACCGGTTCAGGCTGCCGCTCAGATAGAAGCCAGCAAGGCGTTTTCAAAAGATTTCATGCACAAATATCACATTCCTTCAGCCCAAAGCCGGACTTTTTCCAGTCATGCTGAAGCTACAAATTATATTAATAGCAAAAACTTCCCGGTGGTTATTAAAGCTGATGGATTATCCCAGGGCAAGGGAGTCATTATAGCCTCGAATTCAAATGAAGCAACCGAAGCATTAGACCGCATCATGCTCGGTAAAGCCTTTGGTAATGCTGGAAATTCAGTTATTGTCGAGGAAATGTTAACCGGCCGGGAACTGAGTGTCTTTTCATTTTCTGATTCGCGGTATGTCAGCCCCATAGTAACTGCTTGTGACTACAAACGGATTTATGACGGCAACCGGGGACCTAATACTGGAGGAATGGGAAGTTACAGTCCTGCCGATTTTTATACCCCCGAGCTCGGGAAGTTGATTCATTCAACCATAATGCAGCCGGTGATTGAACGCCTGGCTGATGAGGGCAGGCCGTACAAAGGAGTGCTTTACGGAGGCATAATGTTAACTGATGAAGGCCCCGAGGTGCTAGAATTTAATGCCCGGTTTGGCGACCCTGAAACCCAGGTCATTCTCCCACTTTTAAAAACCGATCTGGTTGATATTATGTCGTCTATATACAATAACCACCTTGGCCAAATGCATATTGAATGGAGTAATGATTTCTGTGTTGGGGTAGTTATGGCATCCGGTGGCTACCCGGGCAACTATAAGACAGGCTGCCCCATAAGTGGATTAGACGACATAGATGATGATATTATGGTTTTTCATGCCGGTACCTCACTTGATAACAAAGGCAGAACTATAACAAGTGGAGGTAGAGTATTAACCGTTGTGGCTAAAGACAACTCTATGGAAGATGCCCGCCGGAAAGTTTATGACAACATTAAAAGAATAAGCTTTAAAGATTGCTACTACCGCAAAGATATTGCTTTATTGTAAAAATTAATTAAAAGAGGTTTTTTATGCCTAAAGTTGCTATTGTCATGGGCTCTAAGTCTGATTCGGAAGTTATGCAGGCTACCTCCGAGATACTTGAGAAGTTGCATATTGAATCTGAGACATTCATTTTTTCAGCTCACCGCACCCCTGAAAAGGCACGTCAGTTTGGCTTGTCAGCCGAAAGGCAGGGCTTTGAAGTTGTCATTGCTGCTGCCGGTTATGCTGCTCACCTTCCGGGGGTCATGGCAAGTTGGACAATTTTGCCGGTTATCGGTGTGCCTCTGGCTTCGAGCGATTTGAAGGGCATAGACTCTCTCTATTCTATCGTTCAAATGCCCGCAGGAATTCCAGTAGCAACAGTAACCATCGGAAAAGCCGGAGCTAAAAATGCTGCTTATCTGGCAGCGCAGATCCTGGCTTTAAAATATCCCCTCATTAAAACGGCATGCACTGAATACCGCGCTGAGCTTGCCGGATCATAGGCATTTTCAAAGGAGCACTGTATGATTGACAGATATTGCCGACCTCAGATGAAAAAGGTCTGGAGCGAAGCCAATAAGTATGCCAAATGGCTGGAAGTTGAAATTGCTGTATGTGAAGCATGGTCAGAAATCGGGCGTATTCCCCGCAAGGCCATACCCAAGATTAAAATGGCCCGTTGTGATTTAAACCGCATGGCAGAGATTCTACAGGAAACACATCATGATATGACTGCTTTCCTGGGATCGGTTTCAGAAAGTATAGGAAAAGAGTCACGGTTTATACACCTCGGCCTTACTTCAAATGATGTAATGGACACGGCTTTGTGCCTGCAGATGGTAGAAGCCAGCTGTATACTTAACGAAAATATAAAAGATATTATTCATATTCTGGCTGAAAAATCTATGGAATATAAATACACCATTATGATCGGGCGAACACACGGCATACATGCTGAACCCATAACTTTTGGCCTTAAATTGGCAGTGTGGATGGAAGAAATGAAACGCAACCGTCAACGTTTGGCAGAAGCAACCCGTAACATTACAGTCGGTAAAATCAGCGGTGCAGTAGGTACTTATGCCAACGTTCCACCGGAAGTAGAAGAAAAGGCCTGTGCTAAACTGGGGCTTGTTCCGGCGGCTGCATCCAATCAAATTCTTCAACGCGACCGGCATGCTCAATTTTTAACTACCCTGGCTCTGATCGCCTGCTCTTTAGAAAAATTTTCTACCGAAATCAGGGCCCTGCAAAAAACAGAATTCCATGAAGTTGAAGAGCCATTTGCTGCCGGGCAAACCGGTTCATCATCCATGCCCCATAAACGTAATCCGGAATTGTGTGAAAGAATATCAGGGCTGGCACGGCTTATCAGAGGGTATGCCTTAACTTCCATGGAAAATGTGGCACTATGGCACGAAAGAGATATCAGCCATTCATCTACTGAGATGATAACACTGCCGGATGCCTGTCTTGTTCTAGATTACATGATGGGATTATTCAGTGCTATCATGTCCGGCCTGAAAGTGTTCCCTGAAAATATGAAACGTAACATGGAAGCTACTCGAGGGCTTATTTTCTCTCAACGGGTTATGCTGGCACTGATTGATAAAGGCCTTAACCGCAAAGAGGCTTACGATATT
>PWTP01000117.1 GCA_003563865.1 Dehalococcoidia bacterium | reverse complement strand
AGGCAACACGGTCTTGCGGTAACCCAAAACAGCGCAGAAACGGTAAGACTATGGGAATAGATGAACCGGGCGATAATAATATCTCGAGCCCTTTGATACTGGAAGAACTGGTAACGGCCAGAATGCCCTATGGCAAATATAAAGGACGCATCCTTTGTGACCTGCCGGAACCTTATCTGGCCTGGTTTCATCAAAAAAGCTTCCCTGCCGGGAGGCTGGGTTTTCTCTTATCATCTCTTTACGAGATCAAGCATAACGGGCTGGAATACCTGTTAAAGCCCATCAGAAAAAACCGGAGGTAAGCCGGGAAACGGCTTTTTTAGAAGTTGCTAAATCTTTTTGCATCTAAACCCTGACAAATTTCATGCTGCGGTTTGAAAGAGATTGCCCGGGAGATTGCCCGGTACTATGACTCTTATTGCAGAGGGTAAAGTTCGAATTAATACCGGGGTCCGGGTAAAGTAATCGCCATCCACATGAACCGGCAGGGGTTTGTTTGATTCAACCGATATTTCAGCACCCTGGTAGTAATCAACTTTCGGGTCCTGCATGTGCCTGTGTGAAAGTACCTTTAAAGCTTGATCAACAAAAGTAAAGAAACCGCTCCCTTTGAAAATGCACACATCGAGCTTGCCATCATTCACGCGAGCCCTGGCTCCAATGGCCAACACACCTCCATAAAGCTGGATGTTGCTCACTACAATCAGAGGAGTGCTTATCTTTTTAACTGTTCCGTCTATACTAATTTGGACACCGGTCTCATCATATCGTAACCCCGACCCTATAGCTTTGAAAACATAAGCCCAGGAGCCCAATGCTTTCTTTTCTCTTGCCGAAATACTTTCGGTAATAGCTGCATCAAGACCAATGCCTGCCCACATCAAGAAATACCTGCCGGATATTTCTCCCACATCAACTGAAACGGTTAGCCCGTCTACCAGCACCTGCGCTGCATCCTGTAGCACTTTTCTATAATGACTTGCCGGCAAAGTATAGTCGAACCGCTCTTCCATTCCGGTAAGAAATTTGGTTACTGCTGTGCCGGGATGCATCGGGTTTAAAGCCGGAATCCCCATTTGCAGGGCCCATGAATTCGTGGTGCCCAACGGCAGCACTCCCAATGCTACTCCGGTGTTAACCAGGCCATTGGCTACCTCATTTACGGTACCGTCGCCACCGGCAGCGATAACTGCCTCCACGCCTTTTTCAACTGCCCGGCGGGTGAGCAAAGTGGCTTCAAGCGGTTCGGTAGTTTCACTTAAACCAACACCCCAGCCGTGCTTCTCCAAAAAGGAGATCACTTCTTTTACTTCGCGTCTTACCCCAACTTGCCCGCTGGACGGGTTAAATATCAGTTCAGCCAGCATCATTGCCTCAATATCGTTTTTTACTAGTTTAGCGGCTGAAGCATTATATCCTTATATTGCAGGCTGTCTCAAAATCAAGCCCTTTGGAAGGCTTGATTTTGAAAATAACCCGTTATCAAGTAACATATTAAAAGCACATTTTTTAGAATGTGCTTTTAATTTCAGGCAATAAAAAGGGGAGATTATAATATGATTACGTTACTTATCCTTGGTGTTGTGGTTGTTATTGGCGGTATATACATATTTCAGACAAACAAAGGGGCAACAGCCGACCCCAGAGGCCAGACAGCCGGAAGGCTTGCAAGCATCATTGGGGTTGTACTTATTGTTATCAGTATCGTCGGCAGTTCATTTGCAGCAGTTCCCGCCGGCCACCGCGGGGTTGTTATCCGCTTTAACGCCGTAACCGGTACGGTTTTAGAAGAAGGCCTTCAAACCAAGCTGCCGTTTATTGACTCGGTGGTCATGATGGATGTAAGAACCGACAAATACGAGGTTGGAGCAGCGGCTGCCTCGCGTGATTTACAGGATGTCAGTACAACTATCGCCCTTAACTGGAGGCTGGAACCATCCCGGACAGCCCAGATTTACAGAACCTTAGGTATGGATTACGTTGGCAGAATAACCGCTCCGGCTGTTCAGGAAGTGGTTAAGCAGGTTACTGCCAGGCACCGGGCTGAAGACCTGATTGTAAACCGGGAGATGGTAAGAAACGAGATTGCGGAAGAATTGACCATGCGGCTTATGGACCGAGGGATTATTGTTGAGGCAGTATCTATAACCGAGTTTAAGTTCAATGAAACCTTCGTGGCCGCAGTTGAAGCCAAAGTAGCTGCGGAACAATCAGTGTTACAGGCTCAGTTTACCCTGGAACAGGTAAAGATTGAAGCCCAGCAAAGGGAAGAGAAAGAAAGAGGTGAAGCCAACGCACGTATAGCCAAAGCTGAAGGTGAAGCTCAGTACATCCGTATCGTTACTGATGCCCAGGTAGCAGCCAATGAAGCGATTGCCGATTCTCTTTCTGAGAAAGTACTGCAATATATTTTACTCGACCGGCTGGGAGAAGATATAAAACTAATCGTTATACCTGCCGGCCAGGGGCTTGACCTGGTACTTCCGGAGTTGGAGCCTTAATATCTTAGTGGCTTACAACAATTAAATGACAACCCATTTAGATTATTACCAGATTCTGCAGGTGCACCCTGAGGCGGAGCAGGAAGTTATTCATGCTGCCTACCGGAAACTGGCTGCTAAATACCACCCTGACGTAAACCGGGCGCCCGGTGCAGCCGAAAGAATGAAGCAGATAAATAATGCCTATGAGGTGCTTTCAGACCCGGCCAGCCGGGCGGAATATGATGCTTCTCATAAGGTTAAACGCCCGTCAGCCACCGGCAAAAAGGCTGCAGGCACCGGCAAAACATGGAAAAACCTGTTTTTTGTGGCTTTGTTATTGCTGCTGGTATTCGTAGTGCCCAGATTCGGACCTGCTGCCCTGCTTTCTATTACCAGAGTAGCAGTTCCGTTACTAATTGTTGGGCTTGTTATCTGGTTTATCTACAGCTTTACCAAACCCAAGCGGTAAATTTACTTTATTGACCAGATATAGATAAGGTAAGCGGTGGTTATAACCCCCAGAGCCCCAAATATATAGGTCAAAATTTCAATACCCAGGATTATGTCAAAGCTAAAGCCAAAAGCCCAAATGGATGCACCAATTAAAATAGCCGCTATTGCCAATAGCAGCCTTAAGCATATGTCTTTAAATATGGCCACAATTCACCTGCCTCCTTTAACCTTTGGGTTATTATTTTAATCGGATTGGACTTTTTTCTCAACAGTGAGTATTTGTAGCCCTTAGTTGAATTACCCTGACTTGAGAAAATATTGACACCTGATACACTTTATTATATTATTATGAACACAATTGAGGTTTCAAGTATATAGTGAAACAAGGGCAACCAGACATGAACAAACAACCGGCAAGTACAGGCAGATGCAATCAAACCGGGCATAAATGTGATGGCTCGGGGCGTAACCATCACAGGGGCTGCGTAAGCACGTGCATGCAACATGATAGCTGTGCCGGGGGAACATGTGACCGGCATTGCAGTATAAACATCGAGGAGCTATTAGAAAGAATTAACCGGGCTGTTTTAACCGGTTCTGCCCATAGTAAATAGTATTAAAGGTATAAACCTTGAAGTAGTGGTGGAGGGTAAAAATGGAAAACAAACCGAAAGATGAAAAGTGCGCCCAGGGCTTTAGCCGAAGAAAGTTTATTAAAGGTGCCGGTATAGTTGCAGGTGGTGCTGCCCTGGTAGCAGGCAGTGGTTTGGCAAGTTCCAGCCTGGTAGAACAAAGGAAAGTGGCAGCCTGCACCGAAACAACCAGCGAATTCATTGGAGAAATGATTTGTACGACCTGCGGAGAAAAAACTCCTCATCCGAGAGGAGTGCCCGCACGTATGATAAAATGCCCTAAGTGTGAGGGCTCCATGGCAAGGGCTGTTGACGAAGCTGACTGTTAAAATACTTTGTAAACGAAACGCAACCAACCTGATGAAATCTGCACAGGGTTTGGGAGTTTGGCTTAAATTCAGACTGTAATTGCCAGCGTCTTTCATTGACACGAATGGATGGCGGATTTATAATCCAGTAAACACATTCAAGGAGGATATTCTTTCAATGAAAGTTTTTATTTTGATTATAGGCATCATCGCTGCATTGCTGGCAATCGTAGCATGGCAACTCCAGGCACCCTTCTGGGCATTTCTGGTAGCTATGATTGTAATTATTCTAATACTGGCTGCCCAGCTTTTTAGAATTGGCGATAAATATTAGCCCGGTATTTCAAATATAATTAACGGTAATTCGCGTTTTTGCTGATTCCTGACAGCACAAACCATGCTTAAGCTCGCCATTGAATATTACTGCCTGGTAACTTTACTGTCTGTATCTACCATCCAGATTAGGGCAACTTACTCCAAATTCAAGAGGCTGGTTTTTATTCAGTCTACGTGGACCGGTTACATCATGTAGGCCGCTGTTATAATTCTTGGCCTGGCCAGCCCTGCTATTTGTCCTCCAGGGCTTTATCCTTGACGGCATCTGTTATGGCTTCATCCAGAAAGTGCTTTTCTTCCACTTCTTGTAGCTTTTTCCTTACAGCTTCTTCGATCTGATACTCCTGCGTCAGGCCGACATAAAGTGAATATAGCATTACCAGCAGGATTATGGAGAAAGGCAATGCGGTGGTTATAGCCGCTGTCTGCAGTGCCACCAGACCCCCACCAATAAGCAGTGTAGCAGCTACCAGGCCTTCCATACCGGCCCAAAAAACCCTCTGGCGGGTGGGCTGTTTTAATGTTCCATCTGAAGTAAGGTGATTAACAACCAGAGAGCCTGAATCAGAAGATGTTACAAAAAAGACAACTATCAGAAAAATGCTGATAACAGCCAGCAGGGTTGACAGAGGAAGATGTTCAAGCATGGCAAATAGCGCCAGGGCCTCGTCAATTTCCACCTTGGAAATGATATCGGCAATACCACTGGTTTCCATATTTATACCGGTGCTCCCAAATACCGACATCCAAAAAAACGAGACCAGTGTCGGGAATAGCAAAACGCCTAACACAAACTCTCTGATGGTGCGTCCTTTTGAAATTCTGGCAATGAACATGCCCACAAAAGGCGACCACGAAATCCACCACGCCCAGTAGAATACAGTCCATCCTCCCTGCCAGTTTGTTTCCTGGAAAACTTCAGTCCACAAGCTCATCTCGGCAAATTTAGCCACGTAATAACCTATGTTTTGAGTAAAGCCGCTCAGTACATAAATCGTAGGACCTAAAAAGAGCACCAGCACTAAAATTACTCCGGCGACAATCATGTTGATCTGGCTTAGCCGTTTTACTCCGCGGTCAAGGCCTAAAATAACAGATATGGTAGCAATACCGGTGATAACTGCAATTAAGGCAACCTGCATTCCGACACCCATTTCAATGCCAAAAAGGTAGTTTAAGCCTGCATTTACTTGCGTAACACCCAGGCCCAGTGATGTTGCCAGGCCCATCATGGTAGCCATAACCGAAAGTATATCTATCAGATGACCCCAGAACCCGTATATTTTATTCCCGATGAGGGGAAAGAATATTGACTTGATAGTTAAAGGAAGTCCTTTGTTGAAAGCAAAGAAGGCCAGCCCCAATGCAACTATAGAGTAAATTGCCCAGGGGTGAAGCCCCCAATGAAAGAAAGTGGTCACCATAGAGGCCTGAGCAGCTTCAGCCGACCCCGGTTCAATATCCCCAAACATGGGAGAAGGGTTATGCAGGTGAGTTATGGGCTCAGCAACACTCCAAAACAATAGCCCAATTCCCATACCGGCACTAAGCAGCATGGCATACCAGCCCCAGTTACTAAACTCGGGTTGGGCATCCTTGCCACCGAGCCTGATATTGCCGAATCTGCCGAAAGCAAAATAAACAGCCGCAATGATGAATATGGTAGCAACCAGGATTAAAAACCAACCGGCATTTGAGGTGATAAGACCTAACGCATTATTAAAGGTTGACTCTGCCTGAGAAGGAAAAAGCAGCGTCAAACTAATGAAAATGACCAGCAAACCAAGAAAAACCAGGCTGACAAAGGGTTGGAAATCAAAACCGAAACGCTTCCAGTTATTCCTGCCGGGCTCT
>PWTP01000095.1 GCA_003563865.1 Dehalococcoidia bacterium | reverse complement strand
GCAATTATTCCATCGCCGGGAGTTGTGTGGTCACTCCCTCCATCAGTAATTCCCCGGCGTTGAAAAGAAGTGCCGTTGCCAGGGGTAAGGGCCATTATGGCATGCTTTGAACCAGCTTCTGCAGTCTCACGCATCATTACACCGGCCTTTGCCCAGGAATCGGTATTCTCCATTGATCTTACCCGCGCAACCATTACACCATCGCCCTCTTGCCTGAAATAACCATAGTGAAACTCATCTGCGTTACCCCAAATGTCATTCCCGTTGCCCAAAACAATAATTTTACCGTCTTCAGTATGGGTAATGCTTCCGTATCCGCAAACATTACCAATATCCTGACTCGCCATAACATTTTCATCTAATACATTCACCTGGCAGGTATCTGTAAACCCTCCATCAACAGAAGTGGCAATAACAAATGTATTTCCTGAGTTTACTGCTGTTACAACACCGTCCTGATCAATAGTTGCGATGTCTTCATTCTCAATTGTCCATATAATCTCTTTGTTATATGCATCTTCGGGGAAAATATTTACATTGATTTGTTCAAAATCATCCATCCAGACATTGATTTCACTTACCCTCAGTTCTATGCTTTCTACAGGCAATTCCGTAACAACTACGTAGCATGAGTCAGTAAATCCCCCATCTTCAGATGCAGCAATAACGAAAACATCACCAAGCATAATTCCGCTTATAAGTCCGTTTTCATCCACAGTTGCAATATCATTATCGGTTGATGTCCAGACAAGATTTTTGTTTAATGCATTGGGCGGCAAGAAAGAAACGGGGATGGTTGCTGTGTTTCCGATGGGTAAAAATAATGTATCTGTCTCCAGGGAAATTCCGGTAAGGGGAACATCGCTTACAGTTACAAGTATGGAGTCCTTCTTGTTTTCATCCAGGGCAATTTTAGCGCTTATCCAGGCTGAACCAACACTGCGGCCTTTAATTAGCCCGCTATAGCTGATCTCAACTACAGACGCATCTGAAGTATGCCAGTCTACCCTGTCAAGACATACACTATCCGGGAAAACGGTTGCTGTAAGTTGAAGCGTTTCGGCCCCTTGAAGGTCAACAGAAGAAGTATCTATAAAAACACTATCCACAGTTTCTGTGCAATCCTGAATGCAGTCGCCGGTTGGGCACCATTGGTACACCAGGTTTTTGCCCCTGGCATTATCTTCAACCAGAATTACATATTCATTGTTCCATCTCTGGTAAGATTGAATGGCATGCACTATGTCCAGCCAGCCCAGTGTTCCCCAGTTGCCGGGAGGATTAATGAAACCCGTATAGCTTAAATCATTTGCATTGTAAACATGCAGCTTACCTCTGTCGCGAGAACCACCAGTAAACAAATAATCATTTTCAACAGAAAAAGCTTTTGGCATATAGCCTTCAACATCGGTATTCATAACCGCTGTGTGGCTGGCAGTGCGATTTCCCAGGCTCCAGTCAGGGTAGCGGGCTACCGTGCTGCCTATTATGCCCCAGTCATTATTTATATTGGGATTTTCACTGGTCCAGCCGGCCAGATACATCACGTCCTTGTCAACATCGTATTTGATGCGTTCAAGTTTGTTGAAAGGTGCTGGTACGGTAGTTTCTATTACCTGGGGAGTTCCGAATTGAGGACATCCTGCTGAAAAACCTGTTAAAGGAATCATGCTTATTTGTTGGTTGTTTTCGTACCAGATGTTTCCATCTTTATCGGGCCAGGTTGCCCAACCCAGATTGGAGAAATTCTGGCAAAACACCGCTATTTCACCATCAAAACGAAAAACATCCCAATATCCGGAATACATGCCGGTAGTAAACATGAGCAGTTGCCCCTCTACACGTCTCACTAAAGCTGATGTAATTGCTGTTCCCTGCTCACCGCTTCTGGGATCATCAGGGTATGCAATGCGATCGCATGTAATGGCTTTTAAAGACCATTGCTGTGTTTCATAATCAAAGGCCATTCGCTCGTTATTGCCATATATGTCGGTTCCGTTTGACTCCGGGTCAATACTGGCAATGTCCGTAAAAAACATAGCTTTAACTTCCCACTGCAATAGGCCATCCGGGTTAAATTTGCGAAGGGACACTGAATTCTCGTTTAATACAACATAAATATTTCCCTGGGCATCGGTGCCGGCTCCGGAGATATTCCAGAAGCGCAAATCACCAACCGCACCCGGGTTGTCTCCGCTAATCCCTCCCGGTTCGCCAAATGTACCTGTTTGACTGCCCGATGTGTCGAAAATAATAACCTGTCTGCGCGGTCCGTTATCGGGCACCATAAGCCTGTTGTTAAAGGCATCATAATTTACGGCTGCCGGCTCCCATCCTGGCTGATAGTCTATTTTGGTACCCGTATATGTTCCCGATGCATCGTATTTTAGCACTTCCTTGCTGGAGGTAAGTATCCAGATGTACCCATCATCATCAACAGCAACATCTTCACCACCGGCAACAGAAAAAGACAAGGATATGCTGCCTAATTCAGAGACACTGCGTTTTTGAACTTCACCGCTTTCTTTAATCATGTATATATAGTCATTGGAATACGTCATTCCAATGGCTTCTCCGGTAGTTGTTTTATCCACATAATTATAGTTGTCATTAGCCCGGTTGAAACGAAGTATGTCTCCTTCACAATTATTTACATAGAGGTAATTGTCGTCTATGGCAACAGCTTTGGTAGCTGTTCCCCAACCCCAGCAATTAGAAGAGCTGGGGCCCTTTATCAAAGCAACGGGCAGTCCGTCTTTGAAAATGCCCACATTTCTGCCATCTTCATCCCATTCGCTGGCTGTAATAAGCGTTCCGTCAGGATGTACCTGCATCTTGTTGGCGTAATTCATTACCCATTGGCCGTTTGACCCATTGAAGGTATTGCCCACCCAACTGGTGGTAACATCAATTTCCTGCGCGATTAAATTTGTAATTATGAAGAGCGCACTGAGTGTTGTTGATAAAAACAGTGTTTTCATTTTTATTTTTTTTGATTAAACGAATAATGAGGCCACACTGAAAAGTAAAAATTACAATGGTAATCAAAACAACAAATTCATGAATGTACTTTGATTCTGTTTGTTTCGATCTGTCCCATTTAGAGGGGCGCTAATATTTGGCTTTTCGGGATGGGCTCAATTGTAAAATGCAAAAATAGCGGTAAGTAAAAAGAATAAATGGTTTGAATGTTCCCTGAGCAGGGTTTAGTTGATACATGATGGGATCAGACCCCAATAATGGTTACTGTTTTATTTAAATTTGTCTGTTGAAGTACAACTTAAACCGGATAAAATGAAGCAGAAAATGATCAGGGTTAACGTAATTCTCTTCTCTGTGTTTTTTTTAGTTTTTTCTCTGCAGGTTGAAAAAGCAGGTGCTATGAATAGAGAAAAGGCTGGCATCAGCTATAGTGAAATTTCAAATACAGTTGGAGTTGATAATATTAAGTCCATTCGCCCCTATACTGAAAATCCCTGGTACTGGGAGTATAATGGCAAACCCATAATGCTTTTCGGAGCCAGTGACCGCGACAATCTCTGGCAATGGACAGGGAGCATGCTAACCGATCATCTTGATAAAATGAAAGCTGCCGGGGGCAACTATGTTCGTAATACCATGAGTGACCGTAATGAGGGCGACACCTATGCAGCAAAACAACTCCCCAACGGAAAGTATGATATTACCCAGTGGAACGATGAGTACTGGTCAAAGCTGAAATTCTTCCTCGATGAGACTCAAAAACGAGACATCATTGTTCAGCTTACGCTCTGGGACTGGTTCGATCTTTCGGGTGATGAAGCATACGGGCGTTTCAGGCTACACCCGCTAAATCCGGAAAACAATATTAACTGGGAGCCTGGCACCATCTCCGATGCCTGGGATTATTATGGCGGTTCGCTAACAAACAACAACCAGGAGGTCCTTGATTACCAGCACCGGTTTATAGAAAAGCTCATATCTGTTACTGCCCAATATGGTCATGTGCTTTACAATGTTGGCAATGAAAGCGGACTTGGTGTTGACTGGGATATCTATTGGGCCAGATTTATTAAAGAAGCCGCCAAAAGGCATGGTCAGGAGATTTATGTTACCACCATGTTGTTTGCCCCTGAATCAACTGTGCGCAGGGTGATGACCCATAGCGATGTGTTCTCTTTTGCCGATGTATCGCAAAATAATCAGGATGCGCTTGGACCGGTGGGGAAGAAGCACTGGGAGAACCTGATCTTTTGGCGTAAAATCATAGCCATGGGTGAGCATGGCCCCATGCCTCTGAACAATGAAAAGGTTTACGGACACGGTGTAGGCACTAATACTGCTGCAGGATCTGAGAAAGAAGCCATTGAACGTTTCTGGAGAAATATATTTGCAGGAGCTGCATCAACCCGGTTTCATCGCCCCGCATACAGGGGAGGGGATATCTACTGGGGTATTGGGCTCTCTGAAAAGGCACAGCAAACACTTCGCGCGGTGAGTATGTTTCTGGATGAATTCGATATTTTCAATGCAGAACCTTACGAAGCATTCTCTACCATTGGGAATTCAGTTGATCCTTATTGCCTGGCAAACATAGGTGAGGAATATGCAATATATTTCCCGGGGGGAAGGGCAACAGTACATCTTGACCCATGGGTGTCTGTTAAAAAGGTTGGCATCAGGTGGCTCGATTTAGCCTCTCTGACCTGGAGTGAAGAAGAGATAATTGAGGCACAATGGGAAAATTTTGATGGTACCGACTGGTGGGGGCCACAGCGCATCCTGACAATTATACCTGAAGGCCATAGGTCTTATGTGGCGGTTATAAAGGTTATTGAGTAAAACGAACTTTTTGCATTTATAAGTATCACATTTTAATCGTTTTATGACTTTCGGCTAAAAGTAAAATCCTGTGAAATAAATCAGGAGCAGTAACATAATGGTGTGTATTTTTTTGATGCAATGGTTTCGGCCCTTGCAAAACAAGGAGTGTTCAACAACTATTCTGCATCAGGGCGGGCAGTTCCTTCAGTCGAGGGAGACCGTAAAATAGAAAACCCTTGAAGACTATACGCAAATTATTATAAAAATGAGAAACATGAAAGCATTATTTTTTACTCTTGGTATTTCTGTTTTGGTCTTAAATGTTGTGGCTCAGAAAACAGGCACATTTACCGACCCTCGTGACGGTAAAACATACAGTACTATAAAGATCGATAACATGACATGGATGGCCGGGAATCTGGCATTTAAGCCTGACAGGGGCAATTACTGGGCCTTTGACTACAACGAAAGCAATGTAAAAAAATATGGCTACCTGTACGACTGGCCAACAGCCCTCAGCGTATGTCCCGCGGGCTGGCGTCTGCCCAGCGATGCCGAGTGGAATCAGCTGATTAATTTTGTGGGCAGCAACCCGGGCGACAAACTTAAAGCTAAAGATGGCTGGGAAAACGACGGCAACGGCACTGACGACTTTGGCTTCAAGGCTCTTCCAGGGGGATACCGCTATGGCGATGGCACATTCCACGATATTGGTAAAAACGGCACCTGGTGGAGTTCTACCGAATACAGCCCCTATGCCGCCTGGTCATATTGCTTGTCGTACCCTTATGGTAATGCGAGCAGAAATTTCTTTGGTAATCAATGGGGGTTCTCTGTCCGTTGCATTCAGGACTTTTAGATTGGCAATTGCATTGCTACCTTCCCCTATTGGATATTAAACCAGGCAGAAATGATATGAACTATGGAAAAGCATTTTATAAAAAGCACATCGATCGTATCGTTATTTATTTTGATGTTGTCGGCCTGTGATAAAGATTTTCTGGATCTTAAACATCCCAACAGCTTAACTGATGCAGAACTTAAAACCCCCGAGCGAATAAGACAACTTGAGGTGGGGATGTACGATCGACTTACCCATGTTTACAATTATTATTATCAGGTTATGAACAGCCATTTGCCGGGCGAGTATAAAGCAAGAATCGACGAAGCAACCCGGGATATGATAAGTGCATGGTATTTCAATATCCGCCCATTCAGTAATTATTTTGTGACGACCATTTATAGCGGACTTTATGGGATCCATCCCAAT
>PWTP01000111.1 GCA_003563865.1 Dehalococcoidia bacterium | reverse complement strand
AGCTCTGGTTACAGCCATTATGGACTACCTGCGGAAATTTAACGAAGAGGGACGCACCTTCCACTGGAAGAAGACTGCGGAGTCTATTATTAGTTCAGTTAATAACCTGACAGTACACTAGGTGTAAGGTCTACCGTAAAGCAACTTTGACTGGTTCGTAAATAAACAAATATTACAATCTATAAGCTCTTCAGCCAGCCTTTTAAGGCAAGATTATTACAGAGCCCTCAGCCAGCTTAATTAGCAGATAGGGAGCAATGCCCAGCAAAATTAGCCCTGTTGCCGTCAAAATAGTTACCAGCCCCGGTAATAAAGGCAAACTGATTTTTTCAGTATAAACCGGTTCTTTAAGCCATATTATTTTTATTATTTTCAAATAATAATATGCAGAAATCACAGTATTCAAAACAGCAATAATAACTAACCAGAGCAAGCCGCTATTTGCAGCACCGGTAAATATATAGAGTTTGGCCATGAAGCCGGCTGTGGGCGGTAAACCTATAAGAGAAATAAGGCCTAAGCTTAATACCAGGCTCATCAGAGGTGAGCGTTGTCCGAGGCCGGCAAAATCGCCTGTTTCATCACTTTTTAAATACCTGGTTATTACAATAACGGGAGTAAAAACGGCAATTTCAGCTAGCGCAAAAGCTGCCAGGTAGAATAGCAGAGTCGGCTGGCCATCCTGACCCTGACTTACTCCTAATACAGCGATACCTATGAGCAAATATCCTGTATGGGCAATACCTGAATAGGCCAGCAACCGCTTTATGTTTGTTTGCTGAAGGGCCAGCAGATTACCCAGTGTCATGGTTAAGGCACTGATGGCAGCAAAAATGATACCCCACTCTGCGCTAAGAGACTGAGGGTTGGTGAATGCGGTGGTAAACACACGAACAATAATAGCCATCCCGGCAATTTTACTTGCAGCAGACAGATAAAGGGTCACGGGGGTGGGTGAGCCTTCGTAGGTGTCCGGTGCCCACATATGGAAGGGTATGGCAGCAACCTCAAAACAGAAGCCGGCAGCAAGCAGTAATATACCCAGCATAAGCCCACCGGAAACTTCTGACATAGAACTTATAGCCAGGCTTATTTCTCCCAGATTTGTGTTGGCCGTTGAGCCAAATATGAATGCCATGCCATAAAGCATGATAGCTGAGGCTATGCCGCCTATTAGCATCATCTTAAGCGAGGCTTCACAAGACCGGCTGTCCTTTAACAGGCCTGCCATTATAAAGAGTGGAATTATGGCTACTTCGATTGTGATAAAAGCTGAAATGAGATCCCCTGCACTTGGCATGAGCATCATGCCGGTCAAAGCAAAGAGTAAAAGCGCATGATATTCTGCCCACGAGTGTTTAAGTTTGGCATAATAATCACCGGAGACCAGTATTACACCTGCGGTTACAGCCAGGAGTATGATACGCAAGAATGAGCTCCAGCCATCGATGGTTAGCAGTCCGCCAAAAATTGTTAACGGTGTTGAATAATCGGCAGTAAGAGTAAAAATGGCTGCAACAACAATACCTCCAATACTTACTGTCGTAGGCAAAAAACGTTTATGACTGATAAGATCCAGGAGTATAATCACCAGGGCCGTGCCGGCAATTATTACCTCCGGTATTATTGTAATCCAGTTCAAATTAGCTTAACCTCCCCACAGCAAGGCCATAGAAGCAACTACCGGTTCAAGAATGTCTATTATTAGTTTCGGATAAAGGCCAATGGCAAAAATGCAAACTACTAAAACCCCGCAATATATCTTTTCCATCAATGTTACATCGTGAACATGGTCAAAAGTTGGCTTTGGCGGGCCAAAGAAAACCTTGAGCAGGGTGGTTAATATGTAGGCAGCAGCCAGTAGGATGCCGGTAAGTGAAATCAGCGTGAACACCGGTGCACTGCTGACTACGCTTGTTGAAAATGCTCCCAAAAATACGGTAACCTCGGCAATAAAACCACTGGTACCGGGCACAGCCATCGCACCCACACCGCCAACAACAAAAATAGCTGTAAGTACAGGCACCTGCCGGGCAAGGCCGCCCAATTTTTTGATGTGGCGTTCATGGGTATTATGTATAAGAATACCGGTAACAGCAAACAAAAGCCCGGTTATAAGGCCATGGCTGATCAATTGCAAGCTGGCTCCCAAAAGGCTTAGCTCGCTTAAAGCAAATAAGCCCAGTAATACAAAACCCATGTGGCTTACGCTGGAATAAGCAATAAGCCGCTTTATATCAGTTTGTTTTAAGGTAATCGCACCTCCATACACAATATTAACCACGGCCAATGCTAATATCAGCGGTGCATAATGTTGAGCTTCATCCGGGAATAACCCCAGACATATCCGGAACATGCCGTAACCACCCATTTTGATAAGCGACCCGGCCAGCATGATACTGGCTGCGGTAGGTGCATCTGTGTGGGCATCCGGCAACCAGGTATGAAAAGGAAAAACCGGCAGCTTAACTGCAAAACCAATAAAAAACAGGAAAAAAGTTGCGGCTAACGGAAGGGCCTGGGCCAGTAGACTAAAATCAGTCTGGTAAAGTTCGACTACACTAAAGGTACCGGCTGTAAAATAAAGGCTTAAAATTCCGGCCAGCATAAAGGCGCCGCCAAAAAGGGTGTAAAGTACATACTTGATGGCTGAGTATTCTCTGCGGCCACTTCCCCACAGGGCAATCAGGAAATACATTGGTATAAGTTCGATTTCCCAGAAAATAAAAAACAGCAGCAGGTCAAGAGAGACAAAAACCCCAAGAATACTTGTTTCAAGTAATAACAACCAGGCAAAGAAAGCACGCGGACGAAAACTTGTTTTCCACGAAACAAGAACGGAAATGAAGCTTAGTAATGTGGTTAATAAGACCAAGGACAGGCTGAGGCCATCTACCCCGATGTGGTAATTGGCATTTATTGCCGGAATCCATTGGGCAAACTCTTCAAACTGAAAACCTCCTGACATACGGTCATAGCTGCCAAACAGATATAGTGACAGCATAAGAGGAATCAACGTAAAAACAAAAGCTGTGTATTTGGTTAAACGCACGTTTGAGGCCGGAATCAGAACTATCAGTAAAGCTCCAATTACCGGCATAAACAGAATTATTGAAAGTATACCCATATTAGCCCCCTCCCTTTAACGAGCCAGCATCGCCAGAATTGAAATAACGGCTACTCCAAGGAGGAAAAAAAGGGCATAAAGTTGGAGGTTGCCGCTTTGTACCCGTCGTATTATCTTGCCTGAACTTAAGTTAAGATTTGCTATATCGTTAACCACACCGTCAATTACTATTGAATCAAACCGGTTAAACAGATTGAAAAGCCCCGAATTTAACAGCTTTTGGCCAATATATTTTTCATATAATTCATCAATCCAGTATTTGTGGCTGAAAATAACGTAAGGTGCCCAGAACCTTGATGACACTTTTAAAGGAGAAATCCAGCGTTTATAGTACATGGCCCAGGCAAGCAGTATCCCACCGGAGGCCACCAAAAGTGATATCCATGCCAGGGGATGGCTGAGTATGCCGAATATGCCATAAAGCCATCCATGGGCCTTGTCACTGACAAGCAAACCAGAAAAACCCCCGGTAGCGTTGAACCAGCCTGCACATATGGCAAGAACAGCAAGGACGACCATAGGGATTACCATTATCCGGCCGGATTCGTGAGGTTTTACCGGGCTTTTACACCGGCCTGTAAATGTCATAAATACCACTCTGAACATGTAAAATGCCGTCATAAATGCAGTGGCCAGAGCAAGTACAAACAGTACAGGCTGGTTAGCCATGGCACTTGCCAATATTTCTTCCTTGCTGAAAAATCCTGCCATCGGCCATATACCTGCCAGGCTGAGTGAGCCGATAATAAATGTAGCGAATGTCCACGGCATGAGACGGGCAAGCCCGCCCATTTTGCGCATGTCAAAGGTTCCTGTCGAATGGTTAATTGAACCGGCACCCATGAACAAAAGAGCTTTAAAAAAGGCATGGGTAAAAAGATGAAATATGCCGACAGCAACGCCACCCAATCCCAATCCCAGCATCATATAACCCAGCTGGCTTATGGTTGAATAAGCTAGCACCTTTTTAATATCGTTCATTACCAGCGCAATGGTGCCGGCAAATAAGGCCGTTATGCCACCGATTATGGCCACAGTGGCAAGCGTGGTTTGAGAATGTTCAAATAGTGGATACATACGTGCTACAAGGAATACACCGGCAGCTACCATGGTAGCTGCATGTATGAGGGCACTGACAGGTGTAGGCCCTTCCATTGCATCCGGCAGCCAGGTATGTAGGGGGAATTGGGACGACTTACCCATAGCCCCCATGAATATTCCCAGAGTAGCCCATGTTATGATGGTTCCCGATACAAGCCCCGCAGCTGCCATGGAGTGGATTTCCATAACATTTAAAGTACCTGTTGAGCTGAAAATAAGTATGATAGCCGCCAGGAAACCAAAGTCTCCAATACGGGTAATAAAAAAAGCTTTCCTGGCGGCCCTGGCTGCCGGCTGGCGGTGAAACCAGAACCCGATAAGCTGGTAAGAACAAAAACCAACAATTTCCCAGCACATAAACATGACAAGCAGGTTATCTGCCATAACCAGGCCAAGCATTGCCATGGTGAACAGCGAAATAAAGGCATAATAGCGGTTAAAGCTTTTAGAACCGTGCATGTACCCCAAAGAATAAATTTGAACAAGCAGACTTACCGATGTAACCACCACAAGCATTATGGCTGTCAGCGGGTCAACAATCAGGCCAATTTTTACATTGATTACATTGCCCAAAGTGAGCCAGTCAAAACCGGGTATTAACAATATTTCAGAAGATTTGATTATATTAAAAAGAACCCAAATTGAAAGGCAGAACGATGCCGCTGTAGCCATAATAGCCACATAGCCGTTCCATACAGAACGGTTTCTAAACAGGCGGACCACAAGCAAGAGCAGTCCGAAGGATACCAGTGGCAATCCCGGGATTAACCAGATCAATATTTCAGGTATATTACTCATCTTTTACCATTTAAGTAAATCAATTTTTTTAGTATCTATAGTGTGGCGCTGCCGGTAAAGAGCAAGGATAATAGCCAGTCCGATGGCTACTTCAGCAGCAGCCACCACTATAACGAAAATAGCAAAAAGCTGGCCGGTGAGTTCAACCGGTGTGATGAATCTGGAAAAGGCAACCAGGGCTATGTTTACCGCAGCAAGCATTATTTCAATACATATAAGAATTAGTACGGCACTTCTTTTTACTACAGTCCCAAAAAGGCCAATAGAAAAAAGTACAGCGGAAAGTATTAAATAGTGTTCAAGCCCCGGTGCCATTTTATTCCTTCTCCTTTAACAGCACTATCGCTCCAATAATAATTGAAATAAGCATTATTGCAGACAGTTGAATAACAAATACAAACCCAGAACCGTCCAGTAAAAGATTTGCCAGAGCAGCTGTAGTTGGCTCTGTTGGAGGTACCTTCGAAACTGACCACGTAGTGGTTATTACGCCAAATATTACACAGACTGCAAAAACACCAACAAGAATAAACGCCGGTAACCCCATTCTATTTGAAGGGCTGCCACGGGTTACTTCCCGGGTAAGCATTATTGACAGAATAATAAGAATGGCTACAGCACCAACGTTGATTATGACCTGAGCGGCGGCTATGAAGTCAGCACTCAAGATTACGAAAATGCCCGCAGTAGCCAGAAAGCAAACTATCAATAAAATTGCTGCACGAAACAGATTAATTTGCCATACAACGCCTAAAGCAGAGCCTACGATGATGGCCGACAGCAACCAGAATGCAATTTGTAATCCCATTCTTAAGCCTCGATTTTCCCTTCTATCAATAACGTTTGAACCGGTAAAGTCTCTTCTAAATCAGGGTAGCTGAAAGCGCTTGGTTTAATAACAGCATTTACAAGCAAGTCTTCTTTTTCCAGAAAGGTTTCTTTCAATTGATAATAAGCCCTTTCATAGCCCCGCCCCATATATAGTGCATCAAAATTACACGCTTCCACACACAAACCACAATATATACAACGGCTTCCGTTAAGCCGGTAACGAACAACATT
>PWTP01000028.1 GCA_003563865.1 Dehalococcoidia bacterium | reverse complement strand
AACCTATTGTTTTAACACACAAAAACCTGTTATTCTCAGCCCAAACTGAACAGG
Source organism: Dehalococcoidia bacterium (assembly GCA_003563865.1). Classification (GTDB taxonomy): domain Bacteria; phylum Chloroflexota; class Dehalococcoidia; order Dehalococcoidales; family CSSed11-197; genus CSSed11-197. The sequence goes on along the minus strand of PWTP01000028.1, from coordinate 6,113 downwards.
CTCATCATCATCAAGTTAAAGAAGACAATTTCATTCTGCTGCCTCCTCTTTACCATACAGGAGCAAAAATGCACTGGTTCGGAAGTTTGTTGTCGGCCAGCAGGGCAACTATATTAACCGAAATCAACCCGAAGAACATCTTTGATGCAATACACTCGGAAAGGGGAACTGTTTTATGGTTGCTGGTTCCCTGGGCGCAGGATATTTTGAGCTCCCTTGACCGGGGAGAATTAAGGCTTGATAATTATGATCTTAGCTGTTTAAGGTTGATGCACATTGGAGCTCAGCCTGTTCCTCCGAGTTTAGTAAAACGCTGGAAGCAGTATTTTCCTAATGTCAGCTATGACACCAATTATGGGTTAAGTGAAAGTACCGGTCCGGGATGTGTGCATCTCGGGATTGAGAACGAACATAAAGTTGGCGCTATAGGCAAAGCCGGTTACAGGTGGGCAACCAGGATTGTGGATGAAAATAATAGAGATGTTGCTCCGGGGGAAATTGGGGAGTTGCTGGTCAAAGGTGATGGAGTAATGAAAGAATATTATAATAACCCGCAAAAAACACTTGAGACGATTCGTAATGGCTGGTTGTATACCGGCGATATGGCAAGAGCCGATGAAGAAGGCTTTATTTATCTGGTTGACCGCAAAAAGGATGTAATAATAACCGGGGGTGAAAATATTTTTCCGGTTGAAATCGAAGAAATACTGGTTGCCCATCCCATGATATATGATGCGGCTGTAATCGGAATCAGAGATGAACGACTTGGCGAAATAGTGGCAGCAATAATCGATCCCGAACCCGGTATTGTTTTAACCAAAGAGGAAGTATTTGCCTATTGTGAGCAATGCCTGGCACGATATAAAAACCCGCGTGTGATATTTTTTGATAAAATTCCCCGTAACCCCACCGGGAAAATTGAAAAGCCGGTTCTTAAAGCAAAATACAACTGTTAAAGCATTATACCTCTGCCTGATAGTACCTGAGGCTGGATTACAAGGCGTGATCAACGTGGCATTATTGTTAAACATGCTTTAAACTATAAATAATTAAAAAGGAGCGTTTTTTGCCCAAACTATACTGGAACATTCGGCCCACTGCGCCCGACTATTATTTGGCAGAAACCAATGGGTTCTCGCCACTGTTAAAACAGATACTCTACAATCGTAATCTCCGAGATTTACCAAGCATTGAAGCTTTTATAGATGCAAATGAAAGCTTGTGCCACGATCCGTATCTTATGCAAGATATGGAAATAGCTACCAGTCGCATATATCAAGGCTTGCTATCAGGAGAAAAAATCGCCGTGTATGGTGATTTTGATGCTGATGGCATTACCGGCACTGTTTTGCTTGTACAGGCACTCAGCAAACTGGGAGGCAATGCTTTCCCTTATATCCCTCACCGCATGAATGAAGGCCATGGCATAAATAGAACAGCTTTAAACGAACTAAAGGAACTAGGCATCAGCCTTATAATCACCACTGATTGTGGTGTTAACGGAATTGCTGAAGCAAGCATGGCTAAACGTAAAGGTATTGACCTGATTATTACTGACCACCATAACCCAGTGGACGAATTGCCCTGTTGCACAGCTGTTATAAACCCCAAGCGTGCCGATTCTAACTATCCTTTCAAAGAGCTGGCCGGGGTCGGGGTCAGCTATAAACTCGTCCGGGCGCTTTATCAAAGTGTAGGAAGAATTGACGAGACCCGGGAATTTTTAGATCTGGTTGCCATTGGCACAGTGGCCGACATGATGCCACTGATTGGTGAAAACCGTTACCTGGTAAAAGAGGGGTTACAAGTAATAAATGAAAATCCGCGTTTAGGCATTAGAAATATAATGGAACTGGCCGGCTTGTCTCAGGGCAATGTGGCTGCAGAAGATATTGCCTGGGCTATTGCTCCCCGGTTAAATGCATCCGGCAGATTGGAGCATGCTCTTGGAGGATACAATCTGCTGATAACCAAAGACTGGAAGGAAGCATACCGGCTGGCCGCAAAACTTGAAGAACAGAACCTTGAAAGGCAAAAAGTAACCCTGAAAGCTTTCAACCATGCCAGGGGGCAAATACCGGAAGGAAAACCGGGTAGTTTGCTCATAGCCGAAGATGATGATTATCCGGCCGGCATTATTGGGCTGGTCGCCGGAAGGCTTACCAACGAATTCTACCGGCCTTCTATTGTAATTAAAACAGGGGCAAAGGTCTGTCAGGGTAGCTGCCGTTCTATTGCCGAGTTTGATATGATTGAAGCGATTAACAGCCTTTCAACCCATCTTGACCAGTTTGGTGGGCACCCGCAAGCTGCTGGTTTTACCATTAAGACTGCAAATCTTCCAACATTTTTGAAGGAATTAACCATGTTGGCTAACTCAAAATTAGGTGAACTCGATCTCAAACCGTATGTCGATATTGATGCGGAGGTCAAACTTAACACTTTGGGCGGAAAAACATACCGGGCAATATCTCAACTTGCTCCATTTGGCAAGGGCAACCCAATGCCGGTATTTTTAAGCCGTGAAGTTGAAGTTGTTAACTGCCGCCAGATGGGTAACAATGGTAAACACCTGCGATTAAGGTTAAAACATAACGGGGCCATCTGGGATGCAGTAGCATTTGGCCAGGGCGACAGCCTCACAGACATCACCGACCGCATGGATATAGTTTTCAACTTTGAGCAGAACGAGTGGATGGGTGACGTAAGTCTCAGGCTGAGATTAGTGGACATGAGGCCTTCTACTAACCGGTAAGGAGTAGATATTTATGAACGAAGTATTGGCAGCTATTCTGGTAATTATAGCGGGTTACATAATGGGTTCTATTCCATCAGCCTATATAGCAGGGCGCCTGGTGAAAGGGGTGGATATACGAACAATTGGCAGCCATAACATGGGTGCTATGAACACATTCTATAGCCTTGGTTTCCTTCCGGGGTTAATCGTGCTTGTAACTGATATTCTCAAAGGTGTTTCGGGTATTGCCATAGCACGGTTGGTTTGCGGGCTGGCAACTGACGGAGGCACAATTGTAATTATAGAAATGATAGCCGGTTTGTTTGTAATAATAGGACACAATTTTCCCGTCTGGCTCAAGTTTAAAGGTGGCAAAGGTGGAGCTCCGCTTATCGGAATCATGATATTTTTAATGCCCTGGTCTTTGCCCATAGGCTTTGGTATATTTGCAATAATTGTAGGTATTTCGAGGTTTCCAACACTTAGTTACGGGCTGGCAATGCTTTGTTTCCCGTTTATTGCCTGGTTGATTTATGGGCGGGGAGACTACGTTATATATTCCTCTGTAATGCTTTTAATTCCATACCTTAGCTATATTCCCAGGATTATTGAAATGAAGAGTAAAGGTGGCTCCTGGTCAAGAGTAATCAAGCGCAAAAACCTAAAGGACCGCCTTTAAGCTAATACAGCAAACGTTTCAATATGAAAATGGCCGCTTTTTTATCCAACGGTTGGTTATTGTTGCCACATTTGGGTGATTGAATACAGCTGGGGCACCCATCCTCACAAAAGCAGCTGCTGATTAATTTAATAGTTGACTCCCATAAACAAGTTATCTTTTCAAAACCCTTCTCAGCAATACCGATACCACCGGGATATGCATCATACACAAATATCTGAGGTTGGCCGGTGTCCGGATGCATGCTGGTTGAAACACCTCCTATATCATTCCTGTCGCACATTGCAAAAAGTGGTAAAATACTGATTACGGCGTGTTCAACTGCGTGCAAGCCTCCTTCCAGATCAAATCCTCCCTTTACTATTTCGGATTTTAAACCTGTGGGCAAACCAAACCAGAAAGAGACTGTCTTAAATATCTCCTCTGGCAGATCAAGAGCTTCGCGGCCGATTATTTTTTCAGAAAATTGCTCCTTTCGTTTAAAAGCAATCACCGATGTAGTTACTTCTACTTCACCCAATAATACTTCTGAACTGCCAACTGTGCGATATTGCTGTTCACTCAATATCTGCAAACTGGTTATATCATCAGCCACCGTATAATACGGTACATCTGCTGCTTTTGCTGTGGCAATATTACCGTCAAGATCCAGTTCTTGAATAAGATAGGAATCTCCCTGATTTAAGTAGACTGCCCCCGGATGGGCTTGAAAGACCGCAGTGCTTCTTTCTACTGTATCAATCAGGAACCCGCTATCAATATCTACAACATTAATTGAAGAGCCGAATGCTGACCGTATGTCTATTGTTTTAGCCGGGTAATCAATGCTGGTAGACACATACCATCTCTCGCCACGTTTTTTTAGATGCTTCTCCGCCTCAAGCATGTGAATAGAACTTTCGAATGACTTCCCAAAATAAACATTATCGGTTTTCTTTAAAGGATATTCCCAGGCAGCGCATAACAGATGGTTTTTTAAAATGTACGGATTTTCGGGATTAATCAGGGCATTTTCATAGTGTTTACTAAAAAATGATTCCGGGTTTCGCATCAGGTATTGATCCAGCGGATCAGCACGACCAACCATTATAGTAATTGATTTACGGCCTCCCCGGCCACTGCGACCGGCTTGTTGCCAGGTGGAGGAAATAGTGCCAGGGTAGCCGGCAAGGAGAGTAGCATCAAGTTTTCCGATATTTATACCCAATTCGAGCGCATTCGTAGCTACTACTCCCTTTAGTTTGTCAGAGATCAAGTCTTCCTCAATTTGCCGGCGCACTTCAGGCATGTACCCCGCCCGGTATGGCTTGACCTTGAGTGCATGTTTTGGGCTTGTTTTCTTTAAACGGTCACGTGTATAAGTATAAATAAGCTCCGTCAGGCGCCTGGTTCTGGCAAAAGCCAGAGATTTAATTTCGTGGCTAACCAGTTCAGCAAGAAGCATGGCAGTTTCTGCATTGCTGCTTTTACGGTTACCTTTTTCGGCATCAACCACCGGAGGATTCCAAAACACAAAATCCCTTTCACCGGCTGGAGCTCCGTTTTTGGTTACTACCTGAAAATTAAGTCCAGTAAGCCCTGTAGAGCGCTCTTCCGGGTTAGCGATGGTTGCCGAACACATGACAAAAACCGGCCTTGATCCGTAATAGCTGCAGATTCTTCTTAAGCGCCGCATTATCAAGGATACATTTGAACCAAATACTCCACGGTAAATATGAGCTTCATCCAATATCACAAATTTCAACCCCGAAAAAAAGCGTGACCATTGTCCGTGCCGGGGCAATATAGAATAATGCAACATATCAGGATTGGTTATAAGAATATTAACTTTTTGCCTTATATCGCTTCTCTCGTCGAAAGGGGTATCTCCATCATAAACACATGTGTTTAGATTGCTTAACCCTTTATGTGCAGCCAGCCGGTTAAATGAAAGCCACTGATCCCTGGCCAATGCTTTGGTAGGGAATATGCACAAACTCCTGGAAAAATCTTTGCTAATAACCGATTCGACTACCGGTATCTGATAAGCAAGACTCTTCCCGCTTGAACTGGGGGTGGAAATTATTACATTTAGACCTTTGCGTGCGTGGTTTACAGCTTCAGACTGATGATTAAACAGTGGCCACAGGCATTCTTTTTTCAGAGCTTCTTCAATACACGGTGGCAATGGCTGTTCGATATTTCCATATTTTGGAGATTGGGATGCAATATGTTCTATATGGCTAATTTGCTCACCGGTAGCAGACATTATAGCCAGTTGGTCTAAAAAATCATCTAATTCCATGTTGTATTATACCGGTATCACCTCTATTTGAGTCTCTGTAACTTCAACACTGAAGCGGCCACTATTAACAAAATCTGTAATATGAGAGATAATTTCATGTACAAGCCGGACATCAGAGCTAACCATGCTTACCCCGATCACTGCGCTATCCCAGATATTTTGCTCTTCGATTTCGGCTACTGAAACATTAAACCGGTTTTGAATCTGGTTTAAAACAGGGCGAATCAACCGTCTTTTACCTTTTAGAGACTGGTTATCCTCTAACCTGAGATATATCTTCATGACACCTACATGCATTTTTTTCTCCCTCTACGGGCAATTTATGCAACTTTATATTGATATTAAACCAAATTATGTTACATAGTTATGCTACCAACATGGCAGCTAATCTGGAGGGTGGTTAATATGGCTTT
>PWTP01000026.1 GCA_003563865.1 Dehalococcoidia bacterium | reverse complement strand
TTAGACTCTGTTTATCAAACCACAAGCCTTCATAAGGGGTAAGCTCAACCCTGCCCTTTTTAGCAATTACCGAGGCCACACCCGCAGTTTTGGCCATCAGCTTGATTCTTACTTTGTAAAAAAGGTTATTTACTTCTTCTGGAGGCAGCCCGAACCGGTCGGTTATTTCATGCCTCAGCCTTTCAAGTTCTTCTGTCTGCCTGATTTCAGCCAGCCGCTGATAAATATTTAACCGAATTGTCCGGTCGCCAATATACCTCTCAGGGATAATGCCCGGCAGCGGTAATTCCACCACCGGATCGGGAATATTTCTTTCCGGCTTCAACGGTTCACCGGCCTGTTTGGCTTTTAGTTCTTCTATGGCATCAGAAAGTAACCGGGTATATAAACTAAAACCTACTGCACTTATGTGGCCGCTTTGGTGAGTTCCCAGTAATGTTCCAGCCCCTCTTATTTCAAGATCTTTCATTGCAATATTATAGCCTGAGCCCAGTTCAGCCAGTTCATAGATAGTCTGTAAGCGTTTACGTCCTTCGGCCAAAAGAATTTTGCCCTTGTCATATATGAAATATGCATAGCCAATATTAGCCCCTCTGCCTACCCTGCCTCTTAACTGGTGCAATTGTATCAAGCCCAACTTGTCAGCGCGATTTACAATCAGTGTATTAGCATTGGGAACATCAAGGCCGGACTCGATAATGGTGGTGCAAACCAGTACATCAATTTTACCCGACCCAAAATCGAGCATTACCTGTTCAAGCTCTTCTTCAGGCATGCGGCCGTGCGCAACCCCAAACCGGGCTTCAGGAATCATTTCCTTTAACCTGGAACTCACCAACTTTATGCTCTGCACCCGGTTGTGCACAAAAAATACCTGGCCATTACGCTCCAGTTCTCTTATCACAGCATCTCTAATCAGATGAGGGCTAAACTCGGCTACATATGTGTTTACCGGCAGCCGTTCATCAGGTGGAGTGTCAATGGTGCTCATATCCCTGACCCCGGAAAGAGACATGTACAAGGTACGCGGGATGGGTGTAGCACTAAGCGTTAATACATCAACCTCATAACGCTTGCTTTTTAAATGCTCTTTGTGTTTAACTCCAAACCGTTGTTCTTCATCAATGATAATAAGGCCCAGGTTTTTAAAACCAACATCTTTTTGTATCAGCCGGTGGGTGCCAATGACAATGTCAACACTTCCATTCCTGATTCCCTCGATGGTTTGATTTTGCTCTTTGGAAGATTGAAAGCGGCTTAGCGATTTAACCGTTACCGGATAGGCTCCCAGCCTTTGGGTAAATGTTATGTAATGTTGTTGTGCCAGCAGTGTGGTTGGAACCAGCACCCCAACCTGTTTGCCATCCTGCACGGCTTTAAAGGCTGCCCTCAGGGCTACCTCGGTTTTGCCATATCCAACATCTCCTAGTAGCAGCCTGTCCATCGGCTTTGGGCTGGCCATATCGGCCTTGATTTCAGACAGTGCCTGCAATTGGTCAGGTGTCTCTATGTATGGAAATGAATCCTCCAATTCCCTCTGCCACACAGTATCAGAGGAAAAAGAATACCCGTTTACTACCTGCCGCTGTGAATATAAACCCAGTAGTTCGGCAGCAATTTCACGGGTAGCCTCTGTAGCCTTTTCTTTAGAACGCTGCCAGTGGGCGGTGCCCAGCCGGCTCAATACCGGTTCACTGCCTCCTGCGCCGATATAGCAACCTACCCTATCTAACTGGTTAACCGGAACATACAACCGGTCGCCTTCTGCATACTCAAGTACCAGATATTCCTCTTCGATGCCGTTATTGCTCATAACAGTTAAACCGGAAAAGAGAGCGATACCATGATCAATATGAACTATATATTCTCCGGGTTTAAGCCGGTTCAAAAGAACCGCGCTTTTGCCAAACTGCCTTTTTGCCCGGCGGCTTTGTTTAACAAAACCGAAAATCTCAACATCGGTGAAAAGATAACAATCTTCGTTTAATGCAAATCCACCTTCAAGAATTCCTTTTACCAAAGCAATTTTCCCAGGTGGCGGAACTGACTGTAATTTACCTTGCGGAGATGCAATAATACCGATTTCATACAACAACTCAGACAACCTTTCGGCCTGGTGGGAGATAATAATAATGCGTTTATTCCGGTTAGCCAGTGATTGAATTTCTTTCATAAATTCATTATAACGATAACCAAATTGCTTAACCGGTGAAAAATTGGCTTTGATGGCATTGTGAATATCCGGGGTTTCCCAACTGTAAAAAAACAACCCGGCCATCTCGTTTATCTTTTCCTCAGTATCTTCCCAAGCGAAGTAAAATGATGGAAACCCGCCCGGTAATTGACCTTTTTCCAGGTAAGCTTCACGTATTTTCTTTTCTTCGATGTTAAGGCTTTCTATAGCCCACTGCACAGAAGCAGTATCATCTATAACCAGAATACTATCTTCGGGCAAGTAGTTTAAAATTGAGCCCCGGTTAAACAAAGGGCCATAAAAACCCAGCTCCTTGAAGTTCTGGCCATTTAACAGCTTCTCTATATCCCGGGTAAAAACTTGCGCTGCATCTTTTTCCATATTTTCTAAATCCAGTTTTGATATTTGCTCTCTCAACTCTTCTCCACGCACAGTCAGGGCAGATGCCAGCTCACTGGCGGGCCCAATATGAACTTGCTCAACTTCACCGGTAGAAAGCTGGCTCTCAAGATCAAACTTTCGTATATCTTCAACAGTGTTTCCAAAAAAATCAATGCGGACCGGCTCATTATCATTAAAGGGAAAAATGTCAACAATCCCACCCCGATGGCTCAACTCGCCCGGTTGGCTGACAAAATTTTCCAACTGGTAACCGTTTTTTTGCAGATATTCAATCAGCTTCAAGGGTTTAATTTCATCGCCCCGGCCGACAGTTTGCCATAAAGATGCAAATTTAAGGCTCTCAACAGTTTTCGATGCCAGGCATCTGGCGGTAGTAATTACAATCGGTGGGCACAAACCGCTATCAAATTTACTCAAACAGGCAAACACCTGTAATCGCTGGCGCACATTATCCGGGTTATCAGTCATTCTCTGATAGGGTAAGGTTTCATGCTCAGGCAAAAACATACAAGCATCCGGCCCTAACCAGGCATCCAGCCTTTCTTTAAAACTGGCCGCTTTCGGGAGAGACGGACAAACTATCAGCATTGGCCGGTTAAGATTTTGATAAATACCGGCAACTATAAACGGTCTGGCCGTTTCAAGAGCTACCACCGCAGGTGAGTGCTGCTCATCCAGGCAGGATTTAATCTCAAGCACCGGCCTGTCACGTTCAATCAATGTCAAAAGGGGGCTGATATCCATTCGTTTACCTTAGACTCCCAAAAAGCTGTATGCTCCAAGAGGTAGAATAATTTTAGCACCTGCTATTTCGAAGCTACAAACTTAAACTAACGGGCGGGTTTATTACGCAATGCATCAAACACCGCCAAAAGCGGGAATATCATAACAGCAGCACAGGCCAGCAAACCGGCCTGTATACCCAACCACTGCCCTATGCCGCCGGCTAACGGTGCACCAACCGCCACTCCTACGGTGAGCAAGGCATGATACACTCCAGAGCAAACGCCACGTTCATCTTCAGAAGAAAAGTCTATAATCAAAGATGATGAGGAAGGGAATATTGTCCCGAAAGCAGTTCCAAAAAATGCCATGGCTATAGACATGGTAACTATATTACCCAGAAAAGGTAAAAAAATAAGAGCCGTAAGGCTTACCACTAAACCCAGTACTACCGGCTTCAAGCGCCCTATTTTATCACCCAGACGTCCCATCGGTACCTGGAATAAAATAAAAAATACGGAAAATATTCCCAGCAGAATGCCCACATGCATGGCGGAGTAACCATACTCTCTTAGATGAAATGGCAGAAGTGTAATTAAGCCACCAAAACTAAAATATAAAGATATAATAGTTATGTAAGCTACCCTTAACCCCGGCCGTTTCACCAGCGAGATAATATGTTTAATACTGGTGATTTCTGCTGCTGGTGGTTTACATCTGCCAATCTTGTGGTCCGGTAAAGCCATGGCTGCCAATGCTCCAAGAAACAACAAGCCCGAAGCCAGGTAAAAAACGGCATTATAACCCCATTGGGTGGCAATAACCCCACTAACCGGGTACCCTACCATATGGGCTCCAGCAATGGCCATACCATAGACGCCCATCACTCTCCCCCGTTTGCCCTCACTGGCACAATCAGACAGTGCTGACATGGTAGCCGGACCTATGATACCCCCGGATATGCCATGAGAAACTCTGACCAGTCCCAGATGCAGGGGAATACGGCACAGAGAATAAAGAAACAGGTTTACCGAAGACCCAATAAGCCCGGCTATCAGGGGAATTTTCTTTCCGACTCTGTCAATCAGACGGCCAAATATTATATTGGCCGGTGTGTTTGTAATAGAGTAAAGCCCGACAATGAAGCCGGCAATGCCTACAGTTGCCCCCAGTGATTCAGCATATAAAGCGATAATGGGCAGTAACAGCACAGTATCTATAAAACCCAGGAACGTAATACCCGCCAGAATACCTAAAATCACCGGGTTAGACTTCACGGTTTGAAGCTTCATGAGATAACAATCATATCATAGAGCCATTCTATATGGTAACCTTGTTCAAAGTTCACCGGGGTTGTTATAATGGATAACTGATTTTTCAATTTGAATAAAAAATGTTTTGTAATACTAACCACAAACGCATCGTAGTCAAAGTCGGTACCAACCTGCTTACCAGTAGTACCGCCCGTCTTGACATAAACGCCATCACCGGGTTGGTGTCACAACTGGCATCCCTGCACCGTGAGGGATATGAAGTTACCCTGGTATCCTCAGGAGCTTGCGCGGCTGGCAAAGAAAAAACCGGCAAAGTTAAAGGCCTGGCTCTAGTAGCCGAGCGCCAGGTTTATGCATCAGTTGGCCAGACCAGGCTTATGAAAATCTATGAGCGGCTGTTTAAAGAGCACGGCATTATTACAGCCCAGGCCCTGCTTACAAAACACGATCTTTCCGACCGTTCCGGTTACTTAAACGCACGAAATACGTTAATGGCACTCCAGGAACTGGGAATAATCTGCATTGTTAATGAAAATGATGTAGTGGCTATTGATGAAATACGTGAAGAGAAGTTCGGTGATAATGATAATCTCTCAGCCATGGTAGCCAACCTGGTGGATGCAGATCTTTTACTCATACTGTCTGATGTCAACGGCCTGTATACTTATGACCCGCTGCTCTGCCCGGATAAAGCAGAACTTATACATATGGTTGAAAAAATAGACAGTAAAATACAACGGCTGGCCGTTTGCAGCCACAGCAAAAAAGCCACCGGCGGCATGATAACCAAGCTCGAAGCAGCCAAACTGGCAACCGAATCCGGCATAACAGTGGTTATTTCTTGTGGCACCGAGCCGGATGTAATATCAAGGGTTGTACACGGTGAGGCAATTGGCACTAAATTTCTGCCTGCCGGCTGCCGCAAGGAGAGCCGGCAACGATGGCTTCTTTCAGGTTTAAGCACACGTGGAGAGTTAAAGCTGGACGAAGGTGCTGTAACTGCCTTAAAAAAATTGAAACGCAGCCTGCTTCCGGCCGGTATCAGTGATATCCAGGGTAAATTCGTGCGGGGAGACGCGGTTAACATTTTAGACTCACAGGGGGTACGCCTCGGATGTGGTTTAACCAACTACAGCGCTGAGGATTTAAAACTAATAAAAGGTTCTCACTCATCCAAAATTAAGGATATTCTTGGTTATGATTACGGCACCGAGGTAATCCACCGTAATAACCTTGTATTATTGTAAAAAGGAGTATTCATGGCAACCGGACATCTTTATGATGCAAACAGTGGCAATTTACTGGTTGAAGTTAACTACCGGCTGTTAGCCAACAACGACAATGGTTGGTGGGGCGAGCTTGTTCTTTCAGACTACAAACGTTTAAAAGACGGAGACAGCTACCTGATTCTGCTTGAAGACGGCCGAAAAGGCAGGTGCTTTTTGAGGAAAAAAGTAAATCGGGCTGTCCAGGGTTTAAGCCCACTTTATTGCTATACTTTCAGAGGTAACGGTAACCTTATAGATTAACCAATTGTGTTTTTTTCTTTTTCTTGAAAAGAGTCTTATCGATAAGCATCAATTTAATTAAATTG
>PWTP01000182.1 GCA_003563865.1 Dehalococcoidia bacterium | reverse complement strand
TGCATCTATAAAGCTATTATCTGAAACATTAAAAGACGGGACTCGAGATGATGAACAGGCAACGTGTGAATTTATCAACCGCATATACAATGAAGCAGAAAGACTGAACCGCATAGTAGATGGGATGTCAACATTGGCACGTATTGAAAGCGGGCAGGCAAAACTTGAGAAGAAGCCGGTAGATATAGCCGTAATAATAAACCGGATAATCGAACATTTACAACCTCAAGTGACCGGCAAGCACATAAGGATTAACCCGGATATTCAAACCGAAAATACAGTAGTTTTGGTTGACGCAGTGCAATTGGAACAGGTCGTATATAATATTCTTGATAACGCGATAAAATTTACCCCCCAAGGTGGAGGCATAGATATTGTTGTAAGTGTCAGGTCGGGCTCTTTGGTGGTTAAAATCAGCGATACCGGCAAAGGTATAACTCCATCAGATTTACCGCGTGTATTTGAACGTTTTTATACTTCTGATAAATCCCGGTCGAATTCCGGCACCGGGTTGGGTTTGGCTATTTCCAAGCATATTATAGAAGCTCATAATGGTCAAATATGGGCAGAAAGCAAATTTGGTGCAGGCTGTTCGGTGTTTTTTAATCTACCTTTATAAGTACTTTCATACCAGCACTTCTTCTTTTTTAAAAACTTTTACACAACCTTAACATTTCCTTAAAGGATTCTTAACCAGTAAGTGTTATTGTATTTAGTAATGAAATATAGAAGTAATAAGAAAGGAGGTAACAGCTTGAAAAAAATTACCATAGCTCTTGTTGCTCATGACTCCAAAAAAGATTCAATTGTTGAATTTGCCAGCCAATATCGCGAAAGCTTAAACAAGTTTGACCTGATAGCAACGCGCAGTACCGGTGAACTGATCATGAAAGGCACTGGCTTAAGACTTACTCTGCTGTTAAGCGGTCCGTATGGAGGTGATCAGCAGATAGGTTCACTGGTAGCCAGTGGAGTGTGCAAAGCGATTATATTTTTAAGAGACCCGTTAACTGCACAGCCCCATGAGCCGGATATCACCGCTCTTTTAAGGGTATGTGATGTTCACAATGTGCCCCTTGCTACCAATCTGGCAACTGCCAAAGCAGTTATCAATTTTATAGCCGGCAATCCAGAAGCATTTATAGATACACAAGATTATATCCGGGAATAAGACAATATTACATAAAAAATAATGGGGAAAGTTGATTTAATGATTACTAAAAAATTCGTTTTACCTCTGATTCTTGTTCTGGCATTGGTAATTCCTTTAACAGGCTGTAATGACAGTTTATCGGACGATGGTCTTTCTGGTGCATTGGATATCACCGGTTCCAATACGGTAACACCGGTAACCACTATTTTTGCCGAAGCATTCATGAGCATGTACCCAGGAGTAAATATTTCGGTTTCTGGACCTGGTTCGGGCGCGGGTATAGCAGCTCTGATCAACCGGACTACCGATATTTGCCAGTCATCAAGGTCTATTAGGGAATCAGAAATTAACCAGGCTGCCGGTGCTGGAGTTGATGTTGTTAAGACTCGAGTTGCAACGGATGCCATTGCAGTGATAGTCCACCCTTCTAACCCGGTTTCAGAACTTACAATCCAGCAACTTTCCGACATCTATTCCGGCAAAATAACCAACTGGAGTGAAGTTGGGGGTGACGACAAAACGATTGTAGTCCTGTCGCGTGACACTAACTCGGGTACCCATGTTTACTTTAAAGAAGCCGTTGTTCAGATGAGAGGCCTTCCTGGTGAAGACAGAGATTTGGAATATGGGGAGCGTGCTCAATTTTTACCTTCGACTTCTGTCGGTGTAAGTGAAGTAGCAGGGAATCCAAACGGTATTTTTTACATCGGACTTGGCTATTTGGACGATTCCGTCAAAGCACTAGGAGTGAAGTCAACCGAGGAGGGTGAAGCGGTTATCCCTTCCCTGGAAACAGCCCTGGATAATACCTACCAGATCGCTCGTGGTCTGTTTTACTATACCGATGGCCAGCCTGCCGGGCTTATAAAAGAATTCATCGATTTTGCTCTTTCTGACCAGGGTCAGCAAATAGTTGAAGATGTCGGTTTTGTACCGGTTAAATAGAAAGCAACTCGATTTCTGGTTCTATAAAGGCCGGCTGTCATAAGAATGGCAACCGGCTAGTGGTAAAACAGGATATTTAAAAGGTAAAATAGCAAATTATAATTAAGATTTTATGAAGTATAAAATGTATTATGAAACAACCAGCTATGCAAAGGCTGTAAAACAAACCAGGTTCAATAATAATGGCGTTTTTTGATTCTTCGCCGGCAACCGGTGCCGGTTCCAGCCTGAAAGGCAGACCACGCTGGGGCGAGCGTATAATCGAAAAGGTAATATTTCTAAACGGTGTTTTTGCCATAATAGTCCTGCTGGGGGTGCTTTTTATATTGCTCAGGCAGGGACTGCCGGCACTTGTTGAAACCCCTATTCATGAATTTCTTTTTGGCACCAAATGGTATCCAGTCTCCGAGCCGCCCACTTTTGGTATTGCCTCCTTCTTTGTCTCTACTCTTTGGGTTGCAGGCATATCGACACTATTGGCTGTTCCTGTTGGAGTTGGCGCTGCCATTTACCTGGCAGAAGTAGCTCCCAAAAAAGTGGCCGATGTGGTTAAATTGCTGGTTGAGCTGCTTTCCGGGTTCCCCTCGGTAGTGATGGGTTTTATCGGCCTGGTGCTGCTCTCACCATGGGTTAGAGAGTTATTTAATCTAAATACCGGCCTAACCGGCCTGACAGCCGGCATAATGCTTTCCATGATGAGTTTGCCCATAATAGTGAGTGTGAGCGAAGATGCTCTGAGGGCGGTTCCGGATGAATTCAAGCAGGCTGCTTACGGTCTTGGCAGCACCCGGTGGGAGGTCATCTGGCATGTCAGCGTGCCCTCGGCCCTTTCGGGTATTTCAGCGGCTGTGATGCTTGGTGTCGGCCGGGCCATTGGCGAGACTATGACTGTATTGATGGTAGCCGGAGGTGCGCTGGCCATGCCTGTTTCTCCGGTGGACCCGATGACGCCTATGACGGCGGGCATAGCTTCCGGAATTGGCAACGCTGTTCAGGGCGGGCCTCAGTACCAGGCTCTATTTGCGATTGGGCTTATTCTGTTTGTTATGACTCTTTTTGTAAACTTGATTGCAGCACGTGTTCTGGAAGTACAGAAACGCAAGTTTACACGGGAATAAAATATGGGTAATTCATCGATTAAAAAAAGATATCTGACCCAGCGTATGGCAATGGCCATTCTTGTTGCAGCTGTTTTGCTGGTTGTTGCTCCTATTATATTTATTTTGGTATACATGATAGCCAACGGCTACAGCGCGCTTAGCTGGGAGTTTTTAACTCAGCCACCGTCACAGGCAGGAAGAGCCGGGGGTATATTCCCGGCAATCATCGGCACTGTTTTTTTAATGCTGGGTACAATTATATTTTCACTGCCGGTAGGGGTGCTGGCCGGTGTTTATTTAACCGAATATGCCCGCAATAACTGGATTACCCGCCTTATTAACATGGCAATAATTAACCTGGCCGGCGTGCCGAGTATTGTTTTCGGGCTTTTCGGGCTGGCCGTTTTTGTGCTTACTCTAAACCTGGGGATGTCGCTTATTGCCGCCAGCCTGACCCTGGCTGCCCAGGCACTGGCAATGACCATTACCACTTCAAGGGAGTCCGTAATGGCCGTGCCACGCGAATACCGTGAAGGGGCCCTTGCAATCGGTGTTTCCAAATGGCAGACCATTCGCCACATAGTTTTACCTTCTGCATCACCAGGCATCCTCACCGGTGCAATTCTGGCCATGAGCCGGGCTGCAGGAGAAACGGCGCCCATCCTGGTGGTTGGTGCAGCATTCATTACCTCGGGATTGCCCACATCACCCTTTGACCGGTTTATGGCTCTACCCTATCATTTGTATACCGTCTCGGCTCATGTGCCGGGCATGCCGGCGGACGTAAAATGGGGTGTGGCCATCATTTTAATCGTAATGGTGCTCTTCTTTAATATTATAGTTGCTTTAATCCGGGTTAAAGCTCGAAAGAGGTAGTAGAATATGAATAATATGCCAAAAGTTGCAAAAACATTTAACAGGCAATACACAGAAAATGACCGGAAACGTGGAAGCCTGGGCATGAAAAATGTAAATCTTTTTTACGGCTCCTTCCAGGCGGTCAAAGAGATAACACTTGATATTCATACCTGCTCTATTACAGCAATAATTGGCCCTTCTGGTTGTGGTAAATCATCAATGCTCAGAATTTTTAACCGAATGAATGATCTTATCCCATCAGCGCGCATTGAAGGAAAAGTAGAGTTCGGTGGAATCGATATTTACGAGCCAGGTGTAGATGTTGTGGAACTAAGAAAACGCATAGGCATGGTGTTTCAAAAGCCAAACCCCTTTCCGATGTCGATATATGATAATGTAGCCTTTGGCCCGCGCCGTCATGGTATACGCAACCGCTTCGCACTGGATGAAATAGTGGAAAAAAGCCTTATGCAGGCCGCCCTATGGGACGAAGTGAAAGACAAAATGGGTCAATCCGGCCTCTCGATATCCGGCGGTCAGCAACAGCGGCTGTGTATCGCCCGGGTACTGGCAGTTGAGCCGGAAGTAATACTGATGGACGAGCCATGCTCGGCACTTGATCCGATAGCCACTTTAAAGATAGAGGACTTGATGAGCACACTGGCATCAAACTATACTATCGTTATTGTTACCCATAATATGCAACAGGCAGCCCGTGTGTCAGATATGACTGCCTTTCTAATGGTAGATGATGATCATGCAGGCAGGCTGGTTGAATATGGTGAAACCGCTGAGATATTTACTAATCCTAATAACAAAAAAACTGAAGATTACATAACCGGACGCTTTGGTTAAAAAAGGGGAAGAATCATGAGGAAAGACTATGAACGATCATTAAAAGCCTTGCAGGATGAAGTGCTGGTTATGGGAAGCATGGTAGAAAAATCCATTTTATGGTCAGTAGATGCACTAAAAAACCGTGATCTTGAACTAGCCCGTCAAATTATTATTGGAGATGAAGCCATAAATCAGAAACGCTTTGATATTGAAGAGGAATGTATTGAGCTAATCGCTACCCAACAGCCCATGGCAGTTGATTTACGTATTATTATTGCAATTCTCAATATTGTGGTTGATCTTGAGCGTATTGGAGATCATTCAGAAGGAATTGCAAAAATTGCCATAATGATTGGTAATGAACCACCGGTTAAACCGTTGATAGATATTCCACGTATGGCTGAACGGACTGTGCTGATGCTGCGTGAAGGACTGGATTCCTTTATAAAGCGGGATGTTACCCTGGCCAAGCAAGTTTGTGACGACGATGAAGGGGTGGATGAACTTTATGATCAGGTTTTCCGCGAGTTGCTGCTTATAATGGCTGAAAACCCCAAAACGATTGGCAGGGCAACGCGCCTTATATGGGCAGCTCACAATTTAGAACGCAGCGCTGATCGTATTACCAATATTTGTGAACGAGTAGTCTTTATTGCTACTGGCCGTATGGAAGATATCGGCGCTTCCAAATATTAGATACAAATTTTTGCATCGGTTCGAAAAATAGCGTAAACTTTTTGTTTTTGACACGTTTAAATTCTCTATGGTATTATAATAATACGGTAACTGTTTACCGTATTATTGCAAGAGGTGTGGAATGGCCAGAGTCTATGTCAAAGAACAGGTATGTATTGGGTGCCGTTTGTGTGAAGTATATTGCCAGCTGAGCCATTCCGGGTATAAAGAACTGGTAAAAGCATTTAGAGGCCCCAATAAGCCTGTTTCACGGTTGAGGGTAGAAACTGATAAACATGTATCTTTTTCAGTGCGGTGTCAAAACTGTGATGATGCACCATGTGTTCCGGCATGTCTTACCGGCGCATTGAGCCGGGATGATGAAAACGGCCAGGTAAACTGTGATGAAGAGCGTTGTGTTGGTTGCTGGACCTGCATGTTGGTGTGCCCATATGGGGCTATTCGACAAAACAAAGCTGAAAAGAGGATGGCCAAGTGTGATTTATGCCCGGAAGAAGATATCCCGGCCTGTGTAAAACATTGTCCTAATGAGGCTCTGATTTTTGTTAAAAATGAGGAAGAGGCCTTGCCAGAGGTTACAGAGGCATGATTACTATAATTGATTATGGTGCCGGAAACTTACGCAGTGTATCCAATACTATTTCACATCTTGGGTATAAAGTAAAAATAACTGGTAACCCCGGAGAGATTCTTAAAGCAAAGGCAGTTGTGTTGCCCGGTGTGGGTGCAGCTGGTGATACCATAAAAAGCCTTATCCAATCAGGCCTTGATACAACCATTCGGCAACTGGTAAAAAACAAGCGGCCTTTAATGGCAATCTGTGTTGGCCTGCAGGTGTTGTTTACTCAATCTGAAGAGGATGGAGGGCTTGATTGCCTTGATATTATACCCGGTTCTGTTAAGTTCTTAGACCAAAACCTTAAGACGCCACATA
>PWTP01000153.1 GCA_003563865.1 Dehalococcoidia bacterium | reverse complement strand
CAAAGCCGGCAGCTTGATGATTGATCCCGGCTGGAAAATAATGCAAAGGTTTATAAGCTAGCAGATAAAAATGTCTAAACGGGAAGACGAATATTACCGCCAGAACTACTACGGAGGGCATCCGCCGGCCTGCACCTGCGTAAAATGTACCGAAAGGCGGCTGGCGGGCCTTGTTCGAAGCCGTTCAAATGAAAAACTATGGCTTTATGTTCTGGCTGCGGTATGTGTGGCTTCCTCCGGGCTGCTTGTATGGTTACTGCTGGCTGATGCAATAGGCATAACAGCCGGGCTGTTTGCCGCTGCTGTCAATCTGGCAGTATTTATTTGGGCATTATCTGCCCGTAAACACCCCTGGAGCACTTTCAGGTCCGGGGTTCTTGGTTTGATAATTATTCTTCTTACCTTAATAGTCAGCCTGGCTGGCTAGCAACATGCCTGCTCTACCGGTGTTTGAGACAGCTTAACCACTCAATAAATAAGCCCCGGCTAGCCCTCCGCCCTTGTCAGCCTGATTGACACTGTTGTATACTACCTTATTATAAATTAAGGCTGGGAGGATGTTATCGTGGAACTTACTTGCTTTCCAAAATGTCCAAAATGTGGGGATAATGAGGGGGTACTTATACCTTTATCCGACTTTGGCTCAAACGGAGCTTCATTGCTTTACAAGGCATGGGTTTGCACTAACCCGGACTGTGGCTACAATTTAAAGATAAGAAACGGGGATATTTACGTCAACGAACCCATTATGAATGGGGCCACCAATCACCGTGCCCGCCCCGTAGCCTGACCTGGCCGACTTAAATAACAGCCAGGGGAAAATATAATGCTAACCCATCTGGAGAAAATCAGCCGGATGGCGCTTGATCTTTTGTTCCCTCCCAAATGTGTGGCTTGCGGCAGGGAAGAAGGATATATATGTAACACCTGTTCGTTAACCCTGAGTTACACAAAGCCTCCGGTTTGCCCTGTATGCATTTTGCCCCTGGAAGGAAAGCGGCGATGTGATTGTCGTTACTGGACATCTCTGGATGGCCTGAGTTCGCCTTTCGTTTTCAAAGGCGTTATTCGTGAGGCGGTTATCCAGTTAAAATACCACAATCTAAGGGCGATTGCGCCGTTGCTTGCCGGCTATATGCACAAATATCTGAAAGAAAAACCATTTGTACCGGATATGATAATAGCAGTACCCCTGCACAAAAGCCGCTTAAGGCAGCGTGGTTATAACCAGTCAGAGCTGCTTACCAAACAACTGGGTAAGCTAACCGGAATATTGCCAAATAACAGCCTGAGAAGGACCCGAAAAGCTCAGTCACAGGTGGAAGCCGGCAACATCAAACTCAGGCACATCAATGTAGACATGGCGTTTACGTGTAGTGATGTTCAGATTAAAGGTAAAAAGATACTACTTATTGATGACGTATGCACCAGCGGTGCAACCCTTGATTCATGCGCCGGCGCTTTGAAAGCAGCCGGTGCCAGTGGGGTTAGAGGGCTCACTCTTGCCAGAGAAGTATAATTTGAAAGGCGGAAATAAAAAATGGAAATCAAGATCGGCAGTAAAAACATGGAACTACCGGAAGGGGCAAAAACCTATATTGAGAAGAAGCTCGGCAAACTCAGACGACGAATGAACGATATTTCAGAAATCCGGGTTGAGATTTCTGAAGAAAAAACCAAAGCACAAAAGGACCGGTTTATTGCCCGCATCGTGCTCGATTGTCATTCCACCCTCATCCACACCGAAGA
This sequence comes from Dehalococcoidia bacterium, assembly GCA_003563865.1. Classification (GTDB taxonomy): domain Bacteria; phylum Chloroflexota; class Dehalococcoidia; order Dehalococcoidales; family CSSed11-197; genus CSSed11-197. The sequence continues at coordinate 4,783 of PWTP01000153.1, read as the reverse complement.
GCGTGCCGAAACCATACAGGCAGCCATAGATAAAGCCTTGCCGGTTACCGAACGGCAATTTGAGCGCTGGAAAGGTAAAATGGAAGACCGCAGTAAAAATGTGGTACCGGCCGGTGTTGCCATGGCTCGTGAAATTGAAAATCAGACCGAAGCGTCTATCGAACGAAAACCGGTGGTGAAAATCAAACGCTTCACGGTAAAGCCCATGCCGATTGAAGAAGCAGCCGACCAGATGGAACTGCTAAAGCATGACTTTTTTCTTTTTACTAATTCTGAAACAAATAAAATTAACCTGTTGTACCGGAGGAAAGACGGTGATTACGGCCTGATTGCTCCAGAGCTGGAATAAAACACTAAAGGTAAAGATATGTATATATACACACTGGTACCAACATCTATGGGATGGGTAAGCATTATTGCTTCCGAAAACGGCATAATGCGGCTTGGCCTGCCCCGGGAAACCAGAGAAGCGGCACTTTCAATCATAAGCAGCTTGCACCGGGCACACAGAGATGATCGGTTTTTAGAAAAGCTGGCCGGCAAAATAAAGGACTATTTTGCCGGAAATAAAGTAATATTTGATGAAAAGCTTGATTTGGCCGGCTTTTCACCTTTCTATCTTGATGTATGGCGCTTAACCCGAGAGGTTCCTTATGGCTATACTGCGAGTTACAGTGAAATAGCCCGTCAAGCATGCAAACCCCGGGCATGCCGTGCGGTGGGGCAAGCCCTTGGACATAACCCTGTGCCGGTAATCGTGCCCTGCCACCGCATCATAAGAAGTGATGGATCACTGGGAGGTTTCAGCGGCGGGCTCAACATAAAAAGCAGGCTGCTGGAAATAGAACGAACCGAAACAGTTGGAAAAAGCAACCGAGGCACACATATTATTGAGCCATATTAAGCTTGATATACTCTGCTTCCCATTGGTCAATGAGGCCGCTGGCTGAGAAAGAGTAATAGCCGTCTCTGGTAATAATCAGGTGGTCAAGCACTTTAATCTGCATGAATATGGCAGCAAAAACCAGTGTGCGGGTCAGGTTTTTATCTTCCGGGCTGGGCTCAAGGCAGCCGGAGGGGTGATTATGGGCAAAAATCAGCCCGGTAGCATTGTGCTTTAAGGCCCTGTTCATAACTTCACGCGGGTACACTGCACTCCGGTTAACTGTGCCGGTAAAAAGATCTTCAATATCTCGAACCTGGTTCCGGTTATCAAGATAAAACACCTTGAAAACTTCTTGGGGTTTAGCAGATATCGATACCTTCAAGTGATTATAGACGTCTTCGGCGCTGTTGCAATATACTCCGGAACCTTTTGCTTTATCTTTGAGGAGTTCGTTGGCAGTAGCCCGGATTATTTTAAGATATACGATGTTCCGCTTGTTGATTCCTTTGATTTTTGATAATTCTTCTTCAGGTGCGTCAAGAACGCCCCTCAGGCTTTTAAACTCTTCAATAGCTGCCCTGGCGATGGGCTTACAGTCACAGCGAGGTGTACCAAAAGTAAGCAAAAGCTCTACTATTTCATATTCACCAAAAGCTTCAAGGCCACCTTTCTCAAAGCGGTCCCGCAACCGCTCAAAGTGGCCTGTGTACCCCGGTTTATTACCCACTCATACCCACAAGACTGCTTCTTTTATACAACCTCCACCCCTTTTGGCCCCAGGATATTAACCAGTTTTTTGTGCAAAACCGGGCTATATCTAACCTGAACATCCGGTAATTCCAGCTGGTAAATACGGCTGCCGTTATTAACAGACATTCGTATTTTGTCAACCCCGGGGGAGTCTTTTATCAGGTCAACCAGTTTCTGAAAATTTTCAATATCCAGGCTCTCGTCACCGCTCTGTTTAAGGTATAGCCTTATCTGCTTTGTGCTATCAATTTTTTCAGGTTTGTTTTCACTAACGTTTGGCAAGTCATCATCCTCCGGTTTCTTATTGAGTTCATAGGTGCTCACGTTATCAACTACTATCTGCACATTATCGCCCCTGGCTTTTACTTTCCCCTGTACCAGCAAAATTTTACCTTCCTGCCAAAGCTCTTTGGAAGCACTGTATACCCTGGGCCAGGCCACCACTTCTATGCTGCCATCCATATCTTCAAAAACAGCGCTGACTGCAGCCTTGCCATCACGGGTTGTAAGGTTGCGCACAGATACCACCATGCCGGCAACCCGAACCACACAGCCTTGCATTTCTTCATCTATCTGGCCACAAAGTGCAATGTCATTCTCAGCCGTCGCCTGGCTTACATACGGGCTAAACGGGTGTTCTGAGAGGTAAACCCCCATTAACTCTTTTTCCCAGTCCAGTTTTTCTTTCAGGGACACTGGAGCAGGTTCTAAATCAAGACTCGGCAAAGGGGTTTCGGCGGTTGTGCCAAACAGGTCAAACATGGTTGTCTGCCCGCTGTCTTTAAGTTTTTGCTGCCTTTCAGAAAGTGCCATGATGCGGGGCAGATTAGACAGTAAAGTGCCTCTGTCCCCCATTTCATCCATGGCTCCGGCTTTAATCAGGCTCTCTACCGCCCGCCGGTTAACCGCCCCGATATTAACCCGCCGGCACAGGTCTTCAATAGATGCATATTTGCCGCTTCCTTTTCTTTCTTCAATCAGCGGTTCAACTGCCCCCGATCCAACATTTTTAATACCGGCCAGCCCAAAACGTATGGCCTTGCCCCCATCATCCCGGGTTTCAATTGAAAAACTCAGCTCACTGCTGTTTATATCAGGTTGCAGTACTTCAATCCCCAGCTTGTGGCATTCACCAAAAGCCGTTGCCAGCTTATCTGAATTACCGTGGTAACTGATCAGCAGCGCAGTCATGTATTCAACCGGATAATTGGCCTTAAGATAAGCCGTTTGATAGGCTACAAGGGCATAGCTGACCGCATGGGCTTTGTTGAAGGCATAGCCGGCAAATGGTTCAATCAGAGAGAAAACCTCACCGGCTACATTTTCCGGATAACCAAGTTTGAGAGCGCCATCAATAAAATTGTTGCGCTCTTTTTTCATGGCTCCGGCTATTTTCTTGCCCATTGCCTTACGGAAGATATCTGCCTGGCCGAGAGAATATCCAGCAAAAGTGCAGACAATGAAAATCACCTGCTCCTGGTAGACGATGACTCCATAGGTTTCTTTTAAGATTTCCTCAAGTGCCGGGTGTGGATAGTAGGCAGGCTCAAGGCCGTGCTTGGATTTGATAAAGCGTGGTAATTGCTCCATTGGCCCCGGGCGGTACAGGGCAACCATGGCAGCAATCTCTCCAAAAACCGACGGCTTTAGTTCCCTGATATACCGGCGCATGCCGCTGCCTTCAAGCTGGAAAACCCCGGCTGTTTCACCGGTAGCCAGCAGCTTAAAGGTCTTTTGGTCATCTAGAGGTAAATGGTCGAGTTGGACCTGTTCTCCGGTCTCTTTCAGAATTATATCTCTGGCCTTCCCCAGGATAGTCAAGTTCACCAGCCCCAAAAAGTCCATTTTCAAAAGCCCGATTTTGGCAATATCACCCATAGGATACTGGGTCATTACCAGCCCGTTATCATGGCCTCTGGTAAGCAGTTGCAACGGACACTGATCAGTAAGAGGCTCGCGGGCAATAACCACCCCGGCGGCATGCGTAGAAGCATGACGGGATAACCCTTCTACTCTTTTGGCTGATTCCAAAACCTTTTGAACGGTGTTGTCAGACACCTCCAGCGTTCGCAATTCTTCACTCATTTCAAGGGCTTTTTCAATTGTCATACCGGGCGAAGCCGGCACCAGCCGGGCGATGCGGTCTACATCACTGTAGGCAATTCCGAGAGCACGGCCAACGTCTCTTATTGCCGCCCGCGCACCCATGGTGCCGAAGGTAATAATTTGGGCTACGTGATCTGATCCATATTTTTGTGAAACATAGTTGATAACCTCATCCCGCCTTACATCCTCAAAATCCAGATCGATATCCGGCATCTCCCGGCGTTCAATGTTTAAAAACCTTTCAAAAACCAGACCATGGGACATGGGATCAACGTCGGTAATACCCAGGCACCGCAATACAATACTGGAAGCAGCACTGCCACGCACATTGAACAGTATCCTTTCACTGCGCACAAATGAAATAATGTCCCACACAACCAGAAAATAGTTGGCAAAATCGGTCTGGCGTATAACATCCAGTTCATAATCCAGCCGTTTTAATATGTCTTGGCCGGCATTTGGGTAAAACCGCTCAAGCCCCTTACGGCACAGTTCTTCCAGATATTTAAGAGGTTTGTTGCCATCCGGAATATCTATCTCGGGAAGTTGCAGCCGGCCAAATTCGAGTTTAAGTTTGCATTTATCGGCGATTACACCGGTGTTTTCAATTGCCTCAGGTATATCTTGAAAAAGCTCGGTCATTTCCTCTGAGCTTTTCAGATAAAAACAATCGCCCCCCATTCGCTTGCGTTTTTCATCATCGATAGTAGAGTTTGTACCGATACACAGAAGTAATTCATGTGGGCCTGAATCTTCGGGATGAATATAATGAACGTCATTGGTAGCTACCACCGGAATGTCCAGTTCACGCGCAAGCGGGATAAGCTCCTCGTTAATTTGCTCAAGTTCAGGAAGCGGATGGCGTTGAACCTCAAAATAAAAATCATCACCAAATACCTGCTTATACCAAAGGGCCGACTCCCGTGCTTCGGATAAACGTCCATTTAAAATAAGGCGGGGAATTTCGCCGGCAATACAGGCGGTTAAACATATCAGGCCTTCACTGTGTTTTTCCAGAAGTTCTTTATCCAGACGGGGCTT
>PWTP01000061.1 GCA_003563865.1 Dehalococcoidia bacterium | reverse complement strand
TAAATCCTTTAATATTTTTACCTTTGCTCAGGCAACCTTGCAACATGTGGATCTCTGCGTGTTCACCCAAGAGGTGTTTGCGGCACATAATTTTCGGATCCACCAACCACATTCTCATGTTAAATTCCTGAAGGGGCAACAACACCGGTGATTAGCACCCTTTTAGTTTATTGTTAACAGTTTAATCTCAAAGGTTAAGTCTTCTCCAGCCAAAGGCAGATTGGCATCTACTGTGACAGTTGTGTCTGAAACACTGATAACAACCAATGTCCACAGGTTACCTGCTTCATCTTGAGTATACAACTTATCCCCAACTTTGGGGTCTGTTCCTTCAGCAATTTGATCTTTACCTAATGTTATGATGAAATCCTCACGGTATTCGCCGTAGGCATCAGCTGCCGGGATGGTAATAATTTTTGATTCTCCGGGCTTCATTCCTATAACAGCCTCTTCGAAATCCGGAAGCACCTGCCCTGCTCCTATTACAAACTCCAAAGGCTCGTTACCAACCGATGTTTCGTGTAAAGTACCATCTGACAAGGTTAAAATATAATCCACCTGGACAGTGTCACCTTCTTTAGCAACAGGGCTGGAACCACAAGCTGATAACAATATGGCCCCGAATAAACATATTCCTGCCAGCATACAAACAAAAATATAATTCGTTTTTTTCAATATTATCCTCTTTTTCTTAAGATGACTAGCCAGATAAGTAATTATATACCAGGTAAAAATAATGGTAAAATGCAAATAAGTGGAGGTGGATTATGTCACAAGGCGAAAAGTTAAACAAGAAATATTTTACCACTGAAGAAGCCAGGCAAATTGGCGAAAAATTGGGTATCGACTGGAGCAAGTTTGACGTTGAGCAATACCGCATGGGGCTGGATGTTGAGCTTGAGCATGGTCTTGTGGACCCTGATACCAATGTTACCGATGATGACCCCATGATGACAGGCAAAATAGCCTTGGCCCATCTAAACGAATTCCCGGATTATTACACCCGGCTTGATAAAATGGAGAAAGAAGCCGAAGGCAAGCTATAAAAATAAGAGGCATTATTGATTGAACCAGTGACCTGGAGGTTGTAAGGACAAGGTGGTATTAGCCTGTAAGCAGGTAATAAATCAGCAGGCCCGCTGCAATCAGCACAGCAGCAGAAATAATACCCTTGATCAGGCAGCCAGTAAGAAACTTGAATATTAAGAAAAGCGCCATTATGGCACCGGCAGCCAGCAATAGAAAGAAAATGATATCCATGTCCAAAATACCCCTTTTTCAGTTATAAACATAAATAAAAGTGGCAGCGGGTGGATTTGAACCACCGACCAAGGGCTTATGAGTCCCCTGCTCTGCCACTGAGCTACGCTGCCATGGCTAACAACTTGCCATTTTATAATGGAGCTTAAACGTTGTCAACTTAAACCGGGCCGGCACCGTATTTGTTGCGCCTGTTTGGGCCTCTTGCTACAATTAAACCACTGATGCGGTATTCCGCTAACCTGTTTGTATATCTTCGTAAATGCAGGAGAGAAATAAATGCCATCAAACTACAACCCGCTTGAGATTGAGCCTAAATGGCAGCAGAAATGGGCTGAGGATAACCTTTACCGGGTTACCGAAGATTCTTCTAAGCCCAAATGGTATGCACTCACCATGTTCCCCTATACCTCGGGTGATCTTCACATAGGGCACTGGTATGCCATGGCCCCGTCAGATGTACATGCGCGGTTTAAACGTATGCAGGGATATAATGTTATTCACCCGATGGGTTTTGATGCGTTTGGCCTCCCGGCAGAAAATGCAGCCATGAATCATGGTATTCATCCATATGATTGGACCATGAAGAATGTTGACAATATGCGGCGTCAACTTAAAACAATCGGTGCTATTTATGATTGGGAAAGAGAGGTAATAACCTGTTTACCCGATTATTACCGGTGGACGCAATGGTTTTTTTTAAGACTTTATAAAGCCGGGCTGGCTTACCGGGCTAAAGCTCCGGTTAACTGGTGCCCTAAATGCCAGGTGGTACTTGCCAATGAACAGGTAGCCAATGGTGGGTGCTGGCGTTGCGAAACCCAGGTAATACGAAGAGACCTGGAGCAATGGTTTTTTCGCATTACGCGGTATGCAGACGAACTTATGCAGCACGAAGGCCTGGATTGGCCTGAGCGAATTAAAACAATGCAGAAGAACTGGGTGGGCAAGAGCCAGGGGGCAGAGATTCACTTTATTATTGAAAACCCCGTAACCGGTGAAGAAAAGGTCAAGGTGTTTACTACCCGGCCGGATACTGTATTCGGCATTACTTATTTGGTACTGGCTCCCGAGCATCCATTGGTGGAAAAATTGACCACCCCGGACCGGCAAGCTGAAGTCAATGCTTATGTAGAAAGTGCGCGCAGGCGTACCGATATCGAAAGGCTGTCGGCTGAACAGGAAAAAGACGGTGTGTTTACCGGAGCATATGCTACCAACCTTGTTAATGGGGAAAAAGTTCCGGTGTGGGTTGCCGATTATGTTCTTTTGAGTTACGGAACCGGCATTGTTATGGGCGTGCCTGCTCATGACGAACGGGACTTTGCCTTTGCTACAAAATATGATATTCCCATTAAAATGGTTATTTCACTGCCAGGCTGGCAGGGTGAAGAACTGGATGCTGCCTATATAGATGAAGGTACCATGGTAAACTCCGGACAGTTCGATGGCATGTCCAGCGATGAAGCCAGATCAAGAATCGTTGACTACCTTGCCAAAAAAGGCTGGGGCAATTATGCGGTTACTTACCGGCTGCGTGACTGGCTTGTTTCACGTCAGCGTTATTGGGGGGCTCCTATCCCCATGGTTTATTGTGACCGGTGCGGGATTGTGCCGGTTGAGGAGAATGATTTGCCGGTACTGTTGCCCACAGATATCCGGTTCAGCCCTACAGGAGAATCGCCCCTGAGGCATCACCAGGCTTTTTTAAACACCACCTGCCCGCAGTGTAAGGCACCGGCCAAACGTGAGACCGATACTATGGATACATTTATGTGCTCTTCATGGTATTTTTTGTGCTATACCAGCCCTGATTATGACAATGGTCCTTTTGATGAAGAAAAAATGAAATACTGGATGCCGGTAGATTTATACACCGGTGGCGCTGAACATGCGGTTATGCACCTTTTCTATTCGCGTTTTTTTACCAAAGCTCTACGGGATATGGGGCTGGTTGATTTTGATGAGCCTTTCCTTAAACTCTTTAACCAGGGAACGGTTATTGTTGACCATCAGAAGATGAGTAAATCCCGGGGCAATGTGATCAACCCCGACCATTATGTATCAACTCTAGGTGCCGATGTGGTAAGAATTTATCTGATGTTTGTAGCGCCCTGGGAGCAGGGTGGCGACTGGAACGATTCCGGTATCTCGGGAATAAGCCGCTGGCTAAACCGTGTATGGAATTTAACCCTTGAGAATTATCAGCCTGCAGATAAGCCGGAGGCCGGGAAGGAAAAAGAATTCGAGAGAGTTCTGCACCAGACAATCAACAAGGTTACTCAGGATATTGATAATATACATTTTAATACCATGATATCAGCCTTAATGGAGCTTACAAACTATTTGGCGAAAATCAAAGAATCGAGTTCGGTTCGCCGAGAGAATTGGGATGGAGCTATTCGTAGCATCCTGCTGATGCTGGCACCATCTGCTCCACATTTCGCAGAAGAACTCTGGCATCAGTCAGGTTACCCGTATTCTATTCATAACCAGTCATGGCCAAAATGGGACAAGGAAAAAGCCAAAGATGAAGAAATTACTCTGGTGGTGCAGGTGAATGGCAAAGTAAAAACCAGGATTAACCTGCCGGCCGATATTAGTAGAGACGAGGCAGTTAAGGCGGTTATGGAATCTGAAAGAGTCCATTCCTCTATTGCAGATAAGGAGATTGCAGACGTTATATATGTTCCGGGAAAAATAGTGAATCTGGTGGTGAGATGAAAATAACATTTATCGGTGGGGGTAACATGGCCAGGACAATGCTAAACGGGCTATTTGGGTCAAATCTTGTTTGCCCTGATGATGTAACTGTGAGTGATGTTAATCAGGCCGGCCTTGAATCTATTAAAGCTGAGTACGGAGTAAATACCACCGGCAACAATGTACAGGCTGTAGGTAATTCTGATTTAGTCGTCCTGGCTGTGAAACCACAGAACTTGAGTGTGATATCTGCTGAACTTGCTGGTAGGCTTGAACCAAATCAGTTAATTGTGTCAATACTGGCAGGTATTAATCTTGGCAAACTTTCACAAAACCTTGAACACAACGCAATCGTAAGGGCAATGCCGAACACGCCTGCCCAAATTGGTATGGGCATGACAGTTTGGACTTCTTCTGCAGCTGTTACCAATGAACAAAAAGAAACAGCGCAAAATATATTTTTGGCCATGGGTGAAGCGCTGTATATAGAAGATGAAGAGTTTATTGATTTGGCTACAGCTATAAGTGGCAGTGGCCCGGCCTACTTTTTTCTTTTTATGGAGGCCATGGTTGATGCGGCCGTCAAATCAGGTTTTACGAAAGAAACCGCTACCAGGCTGGTATTGCAGACTGCGCTGGGCTCGGTAAATTATGCCAGGCTTTCAGATAAAGGCCTGGCAGAATTGAGGCAGCAGGTGACATCTCCGGGGGGTACAACTGCTGCGGCCATACAGGTCTTCGAAGCCGAAAACTTTAAATCTGTTGTTGCAAAAGCTGTAGCCTGCGCGCATCAAAGAGCTAAAGAAATCGGTAGATAGCAAAATACATTGTGATATAATGTAAAGTAGTATGCACTGGCTGGATATAGTATTACTGGCAATTCTTCTTTTCAGCGCTTTTCAGGGATTAAGGCGTGGGTTAATTAATACCGTCCTGTCGATTATTGGTGTTATTGCTGGCATTATTCTGGCCGGCCGCTTTTATGATGATGTGAGCGCCTGGTTTGGCTTTGCTGATAATGCAGTTTTCAACTTGGTTTCTTTTTTGGCAATAATAGGACTGGTAATGCTGGCGGCTGCTATTATTGCCAAAATGCTTAAGCTGGCCGTTTCAGTGGTTCTGCTGGGGTGGATAGATCACCTCGGCGGCGCTGTTTTTGGGCTTCTTTTCGGTGGGTTGCTGCTGGGGGCTGTTCTGTCTTTATGGGTCATTCTTTTTGGTTATGGCACTGTAACAGAATCAACCATTGCGGCTTTTCTAGCTAGCAAGTTTCCACTCGTTCTGGCACTTCTCCCTGCTGAATTTGATGCTGTGCGTCAGTTCTTTGCAGGTTTACTTTAAGTATTTACTAAAAGGTTGTTGGCTCTTCACCCGGGTGTAGAACTTTCCACTTTTCAAGCAAAGCCTCGCGGCTTTCCTGGTGGTCTGGATCGGCAACAACTGCTTCTACCGGGCAGATATCAACACATTGAGGTGTTTCGAAACTACCTATGCATTCCGTGCATTTTGCAGGATCAATAATAAAAACAGTGTCACCTTCTGTAATGGCATTGTTAGGGCATTCTGGTTCACATGCCCCGCAACTGATACACTCGTCGTTTATTATGTAAGCCATTTAATATCTCCTCCCTGAGTTACTTTTAGTATTTTGTACTTAAGAAAACTTTTCGTATAGAGCATTAATTACATTATGAGGAACCAGGTCGTTTATATCGCCCTTTAGTTTAGCAACTTCTTTTATAATGCTGCTACTTAAGAATTGAAACTGGGGGCTGGCCATGAAACAAACAATCTCCAAATTCGGATCAAGCCGGTTGTTCATCATCGCCATATCAAACTCTGATTCAAAGTCGCCGTTCACCCGCAAACCGCGTACCATTACCCGGGCTTTCATCTTGCGGGCAAAGTCTACGGTAAGATCGTCATACGGTTCAACACTAATGTTAGCATAACCTTTAACCGCTTCTCTTGCCAGGGCCAGTCTTTCTTCAAGGTCAAAGAGGACTTCCTTTTTAGGCAATGCATAAATCCCTATTATAACCCGGTGAAAAATTCTGGCAGATCTGGCAGCAATATCGATATGTCCGTTAGTAATAGGGTCGAATGTGCCCGGGTAGACAGCAGTTATCATTGTTTATTCTCCTCTTGAGTAAAAGGTGGCGGTACTGTCGCCATGCTTGAGTTCTTTAAACATATTCAAAGCAGAGTACTTGGGCTGAAGTGGCCTTCGCGAAGAATGGGTAGAGCACACAATGGTGTGCTGTCCAACCAGTGATGAAGAAGCCAAAGCTTCCAGTATATTGTCAATTTCAAGGCTACGGTAGGGAGGGTCTATCAAAATAATTCCATACTCCTTGTCCAGTAGCTTTATGGCCCGGGCTACTCCGAGGCAATAAACTTTGGCCTGTCTGGCAAACCCGGTTGAAGCGAGATTTTCTCTGATTATAGCACAACAAGCCTTGTCCTGGTCAACAAAATCGACCCATCCAGCTCCCCGGCTTAAAGCTTCGATGCCCAGTGATCCGCTACCCGAAAAAAGATCCAAAACCAGGCTATCATCAGCACTCATGTTCGCCAGTGAAGAAAAAATAGCACCGCGTACCAGTTCTGTAGCTGGACGGGTAGGAGTCCCCTTTG
>PWTP01000004.1 GCA_003563865.1 Dehalococcoidia bacterium | reverse complement strand
CAAAGTGGAAAGGGGCATGACGCACGATGGTTTGGGTAAGTACCTTTCTCAGATAATTGAAAAGGCTCCGGGGACAACTGCAGATATTGTTAGAATTTTAAAAGAGACCAAAACCGATGTAGTTATTAATTTCCTGCCGGTTGGCAGCGAAATGGCCACCAAGTGGTATGTTGAGCAAATTCTGGAGGCCGGTTGCGGGTTTATTAATTGCGTTCCGGTATTTATTGCCCGTGAAAAATACTGGCAGCAGCGCTTTGTATCCAAAGGTTTGCCGGTAGTTGGAGATGATATCAAGTCTCAAGTGGGAGCAACTATTGTACACCGTGTGCTTGCGCGTTTGTTTGCTGACCGTGGCGTGCGCCTGGAACGAACCTATCAGCTTAATTTTGGTGGCAACACCGATTTTATGAATATGCTCGAGCGGGAGAGGCTGGAATCCAAGAAGATCAGCAAAACCGGAGCAGTAACTTCACAAATAGATTACAAGCTTGATCCGGGCGATGTTCATGTAGGCCCCAGCGATTATGTCCCATGGTTGCATGACCGTAAATTCTGCCACATACGCATGGAAGGACGCACATTTGGAGATGTGCCTTTAAGCTTGGAATGCAAGCTGGAAGTCTGGGACAGCCCCAACTCGGCAGGTGTGGTTATTGATGCCATACGCTGTTGCAAGCTGGCACTTGACCGGGGCCTTAAAGGAGCCATAGAAGCCCCTTCTGCCTATTTCATGAAATCGCCGCCGGCGCAGTTTACAGATAGTGTTGCCCACCGCATGGTTGAAGACTTTATTGCTGATACTACCTCTTGCCCAAAGCCGGTAGAGCAAGCGGTTGCTGAAGAAAAGTAGCAGTTGCTGCTTGGCAATACATAGCAAGGCCAGGTAGATAAAAAGCAATGAAAATAGCACTGGTGTCTCCGTACGATTTCGCCCATCCGAGTGGAGTGGTAAACCATATCCTTGCACTGGATAAGGAGTTTACCCGTATGGGGCATGATGTGAGGGTTATTGCTCCGGCTTCAGAGGCAGAAGTTTCGCCTCAAATTGCCGGGCGCTTCATTCAGATAGGAAAACCGCGTTCTATTCCGGTTAGCGGATCGGTTGCGCGTATTACCGTATCGATTCGTTTGGCAAAACAGATTAAAAAGACTCTTCGGGAAGAGAAGTTTGACATCGTTCACTTACATGAACCGTTTGCTCCCATGTTATGTACCGCTACCTTACGCTTTTCTGACACAGTAAACGTCGGCACCTTTCATGCCAGTGGTGGTACACCCTTGTACTATTTTACCTGGCCGTTGTTATATTACTTTATACGACGGCGTAACCGCAAACTGCATGGCCATATAGCAGTATCACCGCCGGCTTTTGAGTATGCTGTAGCCCATCTGCCGGGTAAATATGTAATTATTCCAAATGGAGTTGACCTTTCACATTTTAATCCTCAGGTGGCTCCCATAGAACGTTTTAAAGATGGAAAAATCAACATCCTGTTTGTTGGACGCATGGAACGTCGTAAGGGCCTGGATTACCTGTTGCGGGCTTACGCTGATCTTAAAGAAGAAAACGCAAACATCAGGCTTATCGTGGTTGGGCCGGGTAAACGGCTTCGGCAGGGGTATGAAAGGTTGGTAAGAAACCGGGACATTAAAGATGTTGAGTTCGAGGGCAGTGTTTCTTACGAAGACTTGCCGCGTTATTACAAAACTGCCGATATTTATTGTAGCCCGGCTACCGGCTATGAGAGCTTTGGCATTGTTTTACTCGAGGCTATGGCGCTTGGAAAGCCTGTCGTTGCTTCCCGGATAGAGGGTTACCGGCGTGTTGTTACCCACAATCATGACGGCATACTGGTGCCCCCAAAAAATACCCGCGAGTTAGCAAGAGCTCTAAAAAAACTGATTACTGATGAGAATCTGCGGCTTAAAATGGGGCGGCAGGGAATTGAAACCGCAAAAAACTATGATTGGGAAAAGATAGCATTGCAGATACTTGCTTTTTACCAGCAGGTGATTAACCACAACTCGAAGCAGGTAGATGCAAAAGAAGCAGGATTAGAAGCTCCGGTTTCGAGTGGAGGCAAGGCTTAATGGTAGAAACATCCACGCAACATAATTCTCCCAGGTTGGAAAAGTTTCGCAAAAAGATAGCCTCACTAATTTCCGAGCCTATTGTTAATGCCCTTTCAAAAAGTGGAGTTACTCCCGACATGCTCACATGGTTCGGTTTTATTTTGATGTTGGTGGCTGCGGGCCTAGTTGCATGGAATTACTGGATAGCTGGTGGGCTGGTACTAATACTGGGTGGTTCTTTTGATATGCTGGATGGGGCACTGGCAAGAAAAATAGGGAGCACAAGTAAATTCGGAGCAGTGCTTGACTCAACCCTTGACCGTGCCAGTGAAGGGATATTATTAATAGCGCTGGCGTTTCACTTCTCGAGGGAGGAATCCGTGGCCGGGGTAACCCTGGCGGCAGTGGTAATGCTTTTTTCCTTCCTGGTAAGTTATATTCGCTCTAAAGCTGAATGTATAAATATTGAGTGTCGGGAAGGCCTGTTTACCCGCACTGAGAGGGTTATTGTATTGGCCGTTGGCCTTGTGTTTAACCAGATAATAATAGCTTTGGCTATTGTAGCTTTCTTTAGTGTAATTACAGTTATTCAACGTCTTGTGTTAGTCTGGCAAAAAACCCGGGCCGGTTAAGCTACATTTATGTTTTTAATAATTAAAGAAGGCAGATGAAAGTGTTTGTATGAAAACAGATGATTCATTAGGGAGTAAAATATGCCGGTAGTAGCCATTATAGGAGCTCAATGGGGTGATGAAGGCAAGGGCAAGGTAGTGGATATGCTGGCTGAAAAGTCGTCAATGGTTGTCCGGTTCGCCGGGGGAGATAATGCCGGGCATACCGTTATAAATCCACTGGGGAAATTCAAGCTCCATTTAATTCCATCGGGTATTTTTTACCCCGGTGTTAGTTGTATTATTGGCAATGGCGTTGTGGTTAATCCAGCTTCACTTATTTCTGAACTTGAAATGCTTGAAGAGCATAATGTTGATACACGCGGGTTGATAATCAGCGATAGAGCCCATCTTATAATGCCGTATCATATGCTATTTGACGAGCTTGAAGAAAAATCAAGAGGGAAAATGGCAATTGGCACCACTTTACGGGGTATTGGCCCGGCATTTACCGATAAAGTGGCCAGAATGGGAATAAGGATGGGTGAACTGCTGGACAAACGCAGCTTGCGTAGACGTTTGGCTGCAGTTATTGAAGAAAAAAACACTATTCTTACCCGGGTATACCAGGCTGAACCACTTTCGGTAGAAGAAGTTTACTCCGAATATGCCCGTTATGCAGATCGTTTGAAACCGTATATTAAAGATACCGTTGGTTTAATTGACAAATCACTTGAAAATGAAGAACTCGTTCTGCTGGAAGGTGCCCAGGGGGCAATGCTCGATCTTGATTTTGGGACATATCCATTCACTACTTCGTCATCACCTCTTTCTGGCAATGCAAGCCTGGGCAGCGGTGTGGCGCCTAACCGGATTGACCGAATACTCGGGATTTTTAAAGCCTATTGCACCAGGGTCGGTAGCGGTCCTCTGCCAACTGAGCTTAAAGATGAAATGGGCGACAAAATAAGAGAAACAGCACAAGAGTATGGCACAACCACTGGAAGGCCCCGCAGGTGCGGGTGGTTCGATGGTGTTGCAGCCCGGTTCAGTGCGCAGATAAACGGTTTCACCGGAGCAGTCATCACGCGGATCGATGTATTTGACAGTTTCCCCAGCTTGAAAGTGTGCGTTGCTTATAATTTGAAGGGTAAAGAGATAAGGCGTTTTCCGGCCAGTATTAGTGATCTTGAGCAATGCCGGCCGGTTTATGAAGAACTTCCCGGGTGGAGACAGGATACTACTGGCGTCAGAAAATGGGAAGATCTGCCCCCTCAAGCGCAAAATTACATTAACAAGCTGTCAAGTGTAATGGGCTGCCAGGTTAATCTTGCCTGTATCGGGCCTGAAAGAGCTCAGACCATAGAAGTCAACCCTGTTTTTTAAGCCGGCTTAATTTTTTGGGCTTTGCGAGTTCGCTTTTACGATAACTGATTGTGTTAATGGCACTTATTAGTAGCCTTTGATACTGGTTTCATGCGTCAGGGTTGAATTCTCTTTCCTTCTTGAATTTCAGGTGCCGGTATACAATTACACCGAGTGCAAACAAAAATGCTATGCCGGTTATCCAGCGTGCAGTGGGAATGCCTGCAAGCGTCCACACATCTATTTTCATTCCTTCCAGAATGAACCGGCCTACTGAATAGTACATGATATAACCCATGGCTATATCACCATCGAGCAGTTTTCGGCCGTGTTTCAGGCTGATATATAAAAGAATGCCAAATCCTGTCAGGTTCCACAGGGATTCATACATAAAGAGTGGGTGGAAATGGGTATAGGCCTCATAACCGGCTGCACGGTTAACGGGATCGATAAAGATGCCCCAGGGCAGATCTGTTGGATAACCATACAGTTCCTGGTTGAAGTAATTGCCCCACCTTCCGATGGCTTGTGCCAGGATAAGCCCGGGTGCAATTATGTCCATCCATCGCAGTGGTGAAAGTTTTTTCCAATATGTATAAACCAGAACCCCGATTGCTCCACCTATAACTGCACCGAAAATGCCCAGTCCCTGCCCCCCGAACATGGCCGGCAGGTTTTGGCTGTAATAGCTCCAATGGTCAATTACATGGTAAAGACGGGCGCCGATGATGCCCATTGGAACCACAATTATCGCCATGTTTATAACGTGTTCTGGTTTTTCCCCACGGCGATTGGCCTGAAAATAAGCATAGATTATGGCAGCGACTATTCCCAGCGAAATGAAAAAGCCGTACCAGTGAAAAGTTAAAGGTCCTAAATTAAATGAATCAGATAACAACATTAGCTTTTACCGAACATGAAAGTGAAAGAATTCTAGCAACAAAGGAATAAAGCGTCAATATTTACCTGCCAGTACATATTAATTGGATTGGCTGATTATCGTAAACACGGCTGGTTGCCGGGGAAAGCGGTTTTAAACCAAAAAGTAAAGGGTTCCTTTTTGATATAATTAACCGGTTATGGTACTGAAGCTGAAAATTATCCGGCGGGTTGTCTGTTAAACATGGCTGGAAATGTGTTGAGGGTTGCTGTTGACTTTTTTGGGTGTAAGCTTAACCAGGCAGAGGTAGAAAGCCTGTGTGTTGATTTTGTTCAGGCTGGTTGCCGTTTGGTGCCATCCGGTAGCAGCGCTGACATCCATGTTGTTAATACCTGCACGGTTACTCATGTAGCCGACCGTAAAGTCAGGCAGTACCTGCGGCGAATTAGACGGGCAAACCCGCAATCCCTTTTGGTGGCTACCGGTTGCTATGCTGAAAGAAGCCCCCGGGAGATAAAATCGGTTGACAATGATATTCTTGTTGTGGGCAACGCTGAAAAACTAAAGCTGGTTTCTTTGTTACAACAGCAGGGATACCTTGATTCAAGCACAAACATGGCCTCTATTTGCATGCAGGACATTAATCGTACACGTTCGCTTGTCAGAATCCAGGAGGGATGTGCGGGTAAGTGCAGCTATTGCGTTGTGCCTGCTGTTCGCCCGGGGAGCTTGTGCCGCAACCCTGATGAAATCCTGGAGGAAATTCATTCAAGAAGTCAAATGGGTTACCGGGAGGTGGTATTAACCGGTACCGAGATAGGCTCATATAAAAGTGCCGGCCTGGATTTAAGAGGGCTCATTACACTGTTATTAGAAGAAGTCAAAATACACAGGTTGAGATTATCTTCGCTACAACCCCAACACATCAATGAGGGCTTTCTTTCCTTGTGGGAAGACAACCGCTTATGCCCCCATCTCCATCTTCCGCTCCAAAGCGGAAGCCAGGCGGTTCTTGAGCGAATGAGGCGTACCTACAGCATCAGGCAATACCTGAAGAGCCTGGAGCTTATAAAAGAAAGGATTAAAGATGTTGCCATTACCACTGATTTGATTGTTGGCTTTCCCGGAGAAACCGGGAATGAATTTAGAGAAACACTCGATGTATGCAAGCGCTCCGGTTTTGCAAGAATACACGTTTTTCCCTATTCTGGCCGGCCGTCTACACCGGCAATTGAAATAGGAGGGCAGGTTGATTCGGCTGTAATAAAAAACCGGGAAACAGAATTGATTGAGATTGCAATAAAAGCAACCAGAGACTTTTTGGCCGGTTTTCAGGGCCGGGTTGTGCCGGTTCTATGGGAGGCAAAGCAAGGTGATTTGTGGTCCGGGTTAACTCCAAATTATATTCGCGTTTACTTAAAAACCGATTCTGAGCTTTATAACTGTATAACCAACGTAATGCTTATGAAGCAGTACCGTGATGGTTTTTTGGGGGTGGAGCAAAAACAACAGACACCGGGAATTTAACTGGCGCGCCTGGAGGGATTCGAACCCACGACACCCGGTTCCGAAGACCGGTGCTCTATCCACTGAGCTACAGGCGCTCAAAGCTAAAAACTAGCTGTTTGTTAGTGTTATGTCTACAATTGGCGTTATTTTGGCGTTATTTATTCTTAAACAACCTCTT
>PWTP01000086.1 GCA_003563865.1 Dehalococcoidia bacterium | reverse complement strand
GGCACATTTCCTTATTTTACAAAATGGAGGGCCGCATTCTCCTCCACGGCAGCTGCATTGAAATTCCGACTCAGCCAACCAATTTAAAAACGACCAGAAGTCTTTGAAGCAAGGCTGATCTTGCCCCCATATATCCCAACCTTCCTTTTGCATGGAATGACACAATGACCTGGCTTGCCCGGGAATCCGGTTACGCTGTGAACACAGTCCGCAATACAAACCACAATAGGCAACCTGTTCCAGTTTGTCCATTTCAACCTCAATGTGTGTTACAAAAACCTGTCATCATTCAGTAAAAATTGAGCATTTTAACTCTACTCTAACGTCTAATTGAATTCTGAAATATGACTGGTATAATTATACGAGCATACCGGGATGGTAGCAATAGTTGACCCGGGATATGAAACAAAACAACCTTTCCTTTAAGCCGGAGGACCTGGGTTTCCCCAGTTTAATTATATGGGCAACAAGCCCGTTTTGTATTTTCTTTACCCCAAAACGTGTTAAAATGGCTATGATCAGCAAATAGCTGGATCCTTAATATTACCGGCAGCTTACCGGTAGTAATATTTATTTAAGAGGTGGTCAGGATGAAAAATGATAATCCAATGCAAAAGAACAAGGTGGGAGATCCTTTACCAAGCCGTAACGATGTAACAGGCAAATATCCCGGAATTACCCGTGAGAATGGTGCTCCGGTTATAAATAACCAGGATACGATGACTGCAGGTCCTAGAGGACCTCAGGTTCTTCAGGACGCCTGGCTGATTGAGAAGCATGCGCATTTTAACCGGGAGATTATCCCTGAGCGCCGCATGCATGCTAAAGGATCCGGCGCCTTCGGTGAGTTCGTGGTAACAAAGGACATTACCAAATACACTAAAGCAAAGATCTTTTCAGAGGTCGGCAAGAAAACCGGTTTATTTATGCGCTTTTCTACAGTAGCTGGCGAGCGAGGCGCTGCCGATGCAGAGAGGGATATCCGGGGCTTTGCTATGAAATACTACACCGAAGAGGGCAACTGGGATCTTGTTGGCAACAACACACCGGTATTCTTTTTCCGGGACCCGAAAAAGTTTATCGACCTGAACCATGCGATTAAACGTGACCCCCGAACCAATATGCGCAGTCCCAACAACAACTGGGATTTTTGGTCATCCCTTCCTGAATCATTGCTTCAGGTAACGATTACCATGAGCGACCGCGGAATTCCTTCTTCTTACCGCTATATGCATGGATTTTCCAGCCATGCTTACAGCCTGATAAATGCTGCAAATGAGCGGGTATGGGTAAAATTCCATTTTCGCAGCCAGCAGGGCATCCAGAATTTGACGGACCAGGAAGCTGAAATGGTGGTGGCAAAGGACCGTGAAAGCCATCAAAGGGATCTCTACACGGCTATTGAGAAGGTTATGTTCCCGAAATGGACCATGTTTATTCAGGTTATGACACAGGAGCAGGCTGGAAATATGCCATATAACCCCTTTGACTTAACCAAAATGTGGTACAAGAAAGATTTTCCGCTGATTGAGGTGGGTGAAATTGTTTTAAACAGGAATCCGGAGAATTATTTTGCCGATGTTGAACAGGCAGCTTTCAACCCTGCCAACAATGTACCCGGCATTGGCTATTCCCCTGACCGCATGCTCCAGACACGGCTATTTGCTTATGGAGATGCCCACCGCTATCGTCTGGGTGTGAACCACCACCAGATTCCCGTCAACAACCCTCAGGGAGTTAATCACCCCCACAGTTTTCATCGAGATGGCATGATGAGAGTGGATGGAAACATGGGCAGCGAGCTCCACTATGAGCCCAACAGCTATGGCAACTGGGCAGACCAGCCTCAAAGCGCTGAGCCTGTTCAGGAGGGTGGAGATGTTTATCAGTATGACTTCCGTGAAGATGATCATGATTATTTTACCCAGCCAGGAATTCTGTTTCGTGGTATGAGCCGTGAACAGCAGCTGGTACTTTTTGAGAATACAGCAAGAAACCTGGGGGATTCGACGCTTCAGATCAAGCACAGGCATATCAACCACTGTTATATGGCCGACCCTGAGTATGGCAAGGGTGTTAGTGAGGCCCTGGGTATTTCAATTGACGATGTAGATCTTACACCCATGAAATCCGACAGCCGTGATGTTTGGATGAAGGATAATGCACGTGGTGCTACTGATTTGAACATGCCCACTATGCCTGCAGACCCGGTCACTGCCAGGGATTTGCCATATATCGGACGTGATACAAATGTTGAAGATCCAACCAGTTTGTATGGCTGGCAAGGCGACCCTCATTTGCTTTGATGTGGCTTCGTTTCAACCCGAGGGGCAAGACCAGCATTAAGCACCCGAAGAAGGGCGGATGTTTATAAAGAAATTACGTCTTTAGCCTCCCTGGCCGGGGAGTGCTGGTTCTTCCTTCACCGAAAGGGAGATACGTTTGCGCCTGAAGTCGACATCGAGCACAGTTATGCTGACTTTCTGGTTAACACTTACGTTGATATCATAATAACTGTCGGGAAAGATATTAACAGGGCAACCAAAACGAATATCCACCAAGCCAACAAAGGAAACCAGTTGGCAAGCAGCAAGCCAATGTCGACTCCTGCAATAACTTAGTGGTTATCTGCAACGAGAAATATGGGCCGGGTACTTTCCTGGATAAATTTATCCTCTCTTTAAGCAGGCATGGCTTTTCATAAGTTATCATCTTGTCAGCTTTTATCAAAATTTCAGCTGTGAAGTTAGCCGGATATTACCGGTTATTTCGTGTAGCTGCACTGATATTTGGTCGCTTTCAGGAAATTATAATTTGCCTCTAAAATTTGTGCCTGTTAATATTATCCGGTAAGATGAAGAAATAACTATCAGGAAATATTATTGGCTGTTATCAGCATCTCCAACGTAGTAAAAAAATACAAAGATTTTGTTGCACTAAACGGGGTAAACCTTGAGATAAAACAAGGTGAATGCCTTGGATTACTGGGACCCAATGGAGCCGGCAAAACCACTCTTATTCGCATGATAACCGGTTCATCGCCGCTGACAGAAGGCGAAGTGAGTGTTGGCGGTATGGATATAAAAACCTCTGAGCGCCAGATTAAAGCATTAATCGGAATTGTTCCGCAGCTTGATAATCTCGACCCGGATCTGAATGTTATTGGCAACCTGTTAACCTTTTCCCGTTATTTTAATATTCCGCACAAAGAAGCAAAAAAGAGAAGTACAGAGGTGCTACAGCTTGTCGGACTTGAAAATAGGCCTAAAAGCAATTTAGGTGAACTATCAGGGGGCATGAAGCGGCGGCTTATGATAGCCAGAGGCCTTATTAACCGGCCACGCATACTAATACTTGATGAACCCACGGTTGGGCTTGATCCTCAGGCTAAACATCTGGTGTGGCATAAACTACGGGAATTGAGAAACAGCGGGGTGACGCTGGTTCTGTGTACCCAGGTCATGGAAGAGGCAGCCGAACTTGCCGACCGGGTTGCCATAATGGATAAAGGATCGATAATTTGCCTGGCACCACCGGCCGAATTGGTAGTACAGAATGTAGGCAGGACAGTTTGGGAAATTGAACCGGAAGATGGCCACAGAGAACCAATTATTAAAGCTCTTGAGCAAAGACGAGTTGAATTTGATGAAGGCCCCGGGAAGATAACAACCTATCATGTTAACGACGCAGATGCCTTCAAGGGCCTAGCTATAGCTACCGGTAAACTCAAACAAAGGCCCGCCACTTTAGAAGATGTTTTCTTGAAATTAACCGGGAGGGCACTCATAGAATGAAATGGCCTTCCTGGCGTTTTATCCGGGTATGGCAGCGCAACCGGGACGTATTTTTAAAGCTGTGGCCATCTGAGGTAACCGGCTTCGTTGTTGAGCCGCTGGTATTACTGCTGGCTATGGGTTTTGGTTTGGGTGCATATGTAGGCATGGTCAATGGCCAGGAATACATCGAATTCGTAGCCCCCGGAATCATTGCCAGCTATGCCATGTTTAGTGCCAGTTTTGAATGTACCTATGGCAGCTATCTGAGAATGTCTTATCAGCGCACTTTTGATGCTATCATCGCAACTCCGGTAAATGTTGAAGATGTTATTACCGGTGAAATATTTTGGGGGGCAACCCGCTCAATGCTTACCGGCACTGTTATTCTTATTGTAGCAACTGCCTTCGGGTTGGCTGAATCATCCTGGGCTTTGCTTATACCTCTGTTGGCATTTTTGCAGGGGTTGATGTTTAGTTCCATAGCCTTGACATTTACTGCAATAATCCCCTCAATACACTCGTTTAACCACTATTTCAGCCTGTTTATTTCGCCCATGTTTTTCTTCAGTGGTGTTTTCTTTCCGCTGGATTCTTTTCCCGATATTGTGCAAAGATTAAGCTGGATAGCCCCTCTGACTTCGGCGGTCAAGCTTATACGCGCATGTTTTAATGGCGAGTTTCATCCTGATATCTGGCTGGCACTCGGGCTTATTGCTTTAATAACCCTGGTATTTTTTGTTGCTTCTCTGGTATTAATGCGGCGCAAACTGATTGTTTAAAGAAGCAATCCCTGTCTGTTTTAAACTGTTTTTAGAAGGTAAATATGGCATGAACCTGCCTTTGCCGATTTTGGTCGGAAAATCTGACAGACATTGTTATAAAACGGCATAAAATTACCAAATAATCTGCTATAATTCGAAGAACGATGAAGGTAACAGTTATATATGACAGAGAAAGCAAAAGGGTGATAAACCTGTATGCGCAATGAGACCGGCGTGACCATCCGTATGACCCGAATTTTACCCTAAAAAAGCCGGTTACTCTGTCAAGAAACGGGAGCCATTTTCTTTCTATATGGGTTGTGTTCCACTGGTACTACGCAATAAGTGGGGCTTTACCGGTGTTGCAGATATACGGCGGGACGGCGCTGCTGGAGGAATATAGTGCATAAATTGCCTTTGTTGATCTCTGTTCCGCATGCCGGACTGATTGTGCCGCACGAGGTAGAGGAAATATGTATTCTGAGCCATGAGGATATTGTAATTGATGGAGACGAAGGTGCTGCTGTTATCTATGCTATAAGTGAACATGTTGAATCATATCATTCCAGTTCAATAGCCCGTGCCATAGTCGATTTGAACCGGGCTGAAGATGACTTTCGGCAAGATGGTGTAATAAAAACTCACACAATCTGGGGGGCCAGGGTTTTCAGTCGTTTCCCAGATGAAAGATTGATTCAACTGCTTTTAAAGAAATATTACCACCCATATCATCGACAGTTAAGCAAAGCTGCCGGGGGCAAAGTTAAAATGGGTATAGATTGTCATACAATGGCTGCCAGAGGGGCTACTCTTGCTGATGATAAAGATGTGGAAAGGCCTTTGATTTCAATTAGTGACAATGAAGGCAAGAGTCTTCCTCTGGCCTGGAGAGATGCTTTTGTATATTGTCTTGAAAAAGCATTCGGGCTACCGGTAGCTATTAACCAGCCTTTTCAAGGCGGCCATATTTCTGCTGCTCACTCGAAGGAGTTGCCGTGGATACAGCTTGAGTTTTCACGAGCCTCGTTTTACCCATTGGAGGAGAAACGGGAGCGGTTGCTGCAGGCACTATACGGGTTTTGTGAATCTGGCGTTATATAGCCCTGCCGTATTTAGTCCAGAAAATCTTTGAGCAGGTGTGTAAATTCTTCAACTCTGTCTCGATAGACACTGTGGCCACTGCCCTCGAATATCTTAACGCGGCAATCAGGTATTGATTGAGCAGCGGCATATGCGTGTTTATAAGGCAATATGGGATCTTTTTCACCCCATATAACCAGTGTTGGCATTGCTATCTCGGGAAGGCGGCCGGCCATTACTCGTGCCTGTTCCTGCAATGTGGCAATACCTTTGCCAATACGTACGCTGGCTTCAGAAACAGGAACTACATAATCGATGGAATTAAACACTGTCGCTGCCAGCCATTTGATTGTTCTAAACAGGTTGATTGTTAACCATCCAAGGGGTTCGACAATAATACGACGGGTTGTTAACCAGACCCAAAAGGCAATATCTTTCCCCAGAAACATACTGCTTACCAATACCAGCCGGCTCACTTTAAATGGAAATTTAAGTACATAATTTAAAGCAATGCCTCCACCAAATGAATGACCCATCAAATGAAAGCGGTCAAGCCCCAGCTTGTTGGTAAAACTTTCAATAAAATCCACCATTTCGGTCATATAGTAATTTCCTTCAACCGGCTGGCTTGAGCCAAAACCGGGTAAATCCGGTACATAAACCTTGTAACTGTCGGCTAACTCCTCTATGTTTTTAGCCCAGGTACTAGCACCACTGCTTCCTCCATGAATCACCAGCAGTGGAGTGCCATGTCCGGCAGTAAGATAGCGTATAGCAATCCCGTCAATGTTTATATTTTTACTTTGCATAATTACAACCTTGAATTTACAAATCTTCCAAAACAGAAAAACACTCCTCTTAATAAGAGGAGTGTCAGAAACTAATAAACCTCCGTTTCATTCTAACACATTCCGGGATGTTTTAGAATTTATACCCACATTTTTGAAACCATTATTAAGGCCCGAACAAAGGCTGCCTTTTTCTCCTGTGATGTTACCAGCGAGCAACAGGTACAGGACATGTCTGGAAAGGTGGCTGAAACATATGGAG
>PWTP01000173.1 GCA_003563865.1 Dehalococcoidia bacterium | reverse complement strand
TATATAAAAACTGCATTTGAGTTAAGTGAAGCTTTTGACACACCGGTGATTTTTCGTTCAACAACCCGCATTTCTCATTCAAAATCGATCGTCAGTTATTCAGATAGGGTTAAACCCGGTTTAACCGATGTAATTTTTACTCCGGAACCCGGCAAATATGTGATGCTTCCGGTTTTTGCCCGATTGCGTCATCCACTAATAGAGGAAAGGATTGATAATCTCAAGATTTTTGCCGAAACCAGTCATTTAAATGACGTTATGTACAAAGACAAATCGCTGGGTATTGTTACCAGCGGTATAGCTTTCCAGTATGCCCGGGAGGTTTTTCCCAATGCCTCTATCCTTAGATTGGGGCTTACCTACCCGCTACCTGAAAAACTCATCCGGAAGTTTGCAGCCAGCGTTGACAAAATGCTGGTTATTGAAGAGCTCGACCCGTTTCTGGAGGACATTATTAAATCCATGGGTTTAAAGGTTACCGGCAAGGATTTTATTCCAGTTACCGGAGAACTCTCACCTGAGATAGTAGCCAGAAACGCTAAGGACTTTGGGTTACCCATAGCCAGGGATTATAAGCAACCCGAATCTATTCCGGATTATATCACCGCCCGTCTGCCCTCATTATGCCCCGGTTGCCCACACAGAGGCTTATTTTATGTACTGAATAAACTCGGTAAAAGAGGTAGCACGGCAACCGGGGGCAACAAACCGAATGAACCCGGTTTAACTATTACCGGAGACATCGGGTGTTACACGCTAGGTACCAACCCACCCCTCAATGCCATGGATACCTGCGCTTGTATGGGAGCCAGTATTGGTCAAGCACTGGGTATGGAAAAAGCCGGTATAAAAGACAGGCTGGTTGCAGTAATCGGTGATTCTACTTTTATGCACTCGGGAATGACCCCTCTGGCAAATGCAATCTATAACCAGAGCAAGATAGCTGTAATCATTCTTGATAACATGACTACAGCCATGACCGGACACCAGGGACACCCCGGAACCGGTATTTCAGCCTGCGGACAAAGTGTTACCCGTATTAACCTTGAAAACCTTATCCGGGGAATGGGCGTGGATGACCTGGAAATATTAGATGCTTTTGATACCAGGGAAATAACCAGAGCTGTTAAAGCTGTCACTGAAAAGGACAATCTGTCGGTGTTAATAATACGAGGTGAATGTGCTCCTCTGAAGCCAAGTTCCAGCACGTTCTGCTTCGTGGAAAATGACAAATGCACCCGTTGCAAAGCCTGTCTTAAACTGGCATGTACCGCTATCCAAAACAAAGATGGAGATGTTTACATTGACAGTAACATGTGTGCTGGAGATAATTGTGGCATATGCAACCAGATTTGTCCGGCAGATGCGATTACTACTAAAGACAGGGTGAGTAAATAATGGATAACATCAATATATTGATAACCGGAATTGGCGGACAGGGAATCATTTTATCGAGTGATGTGCTGGCAGAAACAGCCATGCTGGAAGGCTATGATGTAAAAAAGACCGATACTATCGGTATGGCCCAGCGGGGTGGCAGTGTAATCAGCCATCTCAGATTTGGCCCGGCCATTTATTCACCCTTAATTTCTCCAGGAGAAGCCGATATGCTTTTAAGCCTGGAAAAGTTGGAAGCAGCCCGTGCCTGCCGATTCTTAAAACCAGGAGGCGTTGCTCTTGTTAACAATTACGCAATACCGCCATTGCCGTTAGCCAATGGCAAAGAAATATACCCGGATGACCAGATTATAAAAAGCTGTATTGGGCAGTATACCGACAGGGTCTATTTCATCGACGGCTTTAAAAAAGCGCAGGCCTTGGGTGATACTCGCACATTGAACATATTTATGCTGGGTTCATTGTCTATCTTTCTCCCTCTAAGAGAAGAAACCTGGCTTAAAAGCCTGCAAGCAAAATTACCAGACAAAATTCTCAATATTAACCTTGAGGCCTTCAATTCAGGCAAAAGAGAGCTTGGCAATGCCGGTTTCAGCTAAAACTCTTGCCGGCATGCAGAAAAGCTCCTGGATACGCCAGATGTTTGAAGCCGGAGAAAAGCTCAAGCTTAAACTGGGCAAAGACAATGTATTTGATGTTTCTATTGGCAACCCGGTAGCTGAGCCTCCACCAGAATTTAAACAGGAACTAATACAGATTGCCCGTAAACCAGTATCAGGCATGCACCGTTACATGCCAAACTCAGGGTATATGCATACACGAAATGCAGTTGCTAAACATCTTTCTGCCGAATTTGGGCTTAACTTCGGAGCCGATGATATTATAATGACCTGCGGGGCAGCGGGTGCACTAAATATTGCCTTAAAGACTGTTTTGAATCCGGGTGATGAAGTTATTGTTATCAGCCCGTATTTTCCCGAATATTTGAGTTATATCGATAATCACAGTGGCCGAGTAATTGTAGTCGTCACCAGACCGGATTTTGTGCCTTCAATTGATGAACTCCACATGGCTATCGGACCTGCAACACGAGGAGTTATTATTAACTCTCCCAATAATCCAACAGGCATTGTTTATAGCGATGGTTTTCTTAATGATTTGGCGCAATTGCTTAAAAACAAATCCTCCCGTTTTGGCCAACCTGTATACCTGATAAGTGACGAACCTTACCGCAGAATTATTTATGACGGGGCCAAATATCCTGCACCGGTTTGTCATTATACTGAAACCTTAATAACAAGTTCATATTCTAAAGACTTGTCTTTGCCCGGTGAACGTATCGGCTATCTGGCAGTTAATCCCAATATTTCAGACAGGGAAGAGTTAGTAGCCGGAATGGTTTATTCTAACCGCATTCTGGGCTTTGTAAATGCACCGGCACTCATGCAATATCTGGTTTCGGGCCTTCAAACAGCCAGGGTATCTGTTGATGATTACCAGCGTAAACGGGATTATTTTTACCAGGCCCTTCAAACAGTTGGCTATGAAGTGCTAAAACCAGCGGGGGCTTTTTACATGTTTCCCAAAACTCCGGTTGACGATGATGTAGCGTTTGTTAAGCAATTGATGGAGTTTGGTGTACTGGCTGTGCCGGGTTCCGGTTTTGGCTGTCCGGGGTATATGCGTCTATCATTCTGCGTTGACGATAAAACCATTGAAGGGGCAATAACAGGCCTCAACAAAGCAATAAAGTTGTGGTAATCAGCTAAACCTGAGTCTATGGCACAAATATTTACCTAGTTTTTGTGAGGGATGATTAAGACAGGGACAATAGACTGCCTGATAACTTTTTCAGCAACGCTGCCAAAAGCCCATCTTGCGATGCCTGTTCGCCCATGACTGCTCATAACAATAAGATCGATTGAGTGTTCCTTGGAGTAGCTCAAAATACTTTCGGCAGCTGAACCGGCAACTGCAATAGTATCGGCTTTTACCCCCTGGCCTGCCAGATAATCAGCGATTTTTGCAAGATACTCTTTGGTCTCGTCATTGTATGCTTCATCCAACTGCCTGGCCAAGTCGCTACTCAGCCGCTGGCGGACCCCAGCATCCAAAGGTTCTCTGGCTCTGATTAGTATAACTTCCGGCACCCGACAATCCTTTGCCAGTGCTACAACGTGGACCAGGCTTGCCTCTGATAGCTCTGAACCGTCCAAGGGAACCAGCATTTTTTTATACATCTACACCCCTTTAATAATTTTACCGACCTTACGCCAGACATCATTTTAACAGATTATCTGTTTCATTTATACGCCTTATAACAAACAGTATTCTTAACTGTGGAAGGTTTTTCTTAAAGCCAGGGGCATATTCTAAAGTCATATATATATTTTTACTTATGGTAAATTGTGGTAGAATTAATTTTTAGTTTTCCAGGCCGAATGATGGATACAGAACTACTAAAAGAATTAATCGAAACCAAAGAATTCAAAGTGCTGAGGAACGGGCTGAAAAAGCTTGACAGTGTCGCTTTAGCAGACCTTCTTGAAGAATCTGAACCTGATAATGCTTTAATGGCTTTTCGCCTGCTGCCTAAAGACCTTGCCATGCAGGTATTTGATCAGTTGGATCCTGCTCAGCAATCACACCTGCTTGAAGCCTTTACCGACAGCCGTGCCAAATTCTTTTTTGAATCCATGCAACCGGATGACAGGGCTGAATTGCTTGATGAGGTTCCAGCTAAAGTGGCCAGGCGGTTACTTAAGTTCCTTTCCACCTCCGAAAGACAGGCTACTCTTACCCTCTTAGGCTATGAAGATAATACTGCCGGCAGGGTTATGACGCCTGATTTTATCGACCTCGACCACCGTATGACGGTAGAGGAAGCACTTGAGCGAATACGCAAACTGGCTGTAGAAAAAGAAACCATATATGTTGCCTATGTAATGGACAATGAACGTAAACTTCTGGGAACGATTCATTTAAAAGATCTGGTTCTGGCCAACCCCGAAACCCGTTTGGCCGATATTATGACCTCAGCACCTAAAACTGTTTTCACTTATACAGACCAAGAAGAAGTAGCCAAAATCTTGAAGGATTACGATTTCCTGGCCGTCCCGGTAGTAGACACCGAAAACCGTTTGGTTGGTATAGTAACATGGGATGATGTGGTTGACATTATGGAAGAAGAGGCTACTGAAGATATCTACCGTTTCGGCGCTGTAACCGGGGATGAGAAAGGTTACTTTGCCTCAAGAATCTTCAGTGTAGTACGCCGCAGAGTGGTATGGCTTTTCCTGCTCATTTTGGTTAATACCGTTACCGGTTCAGTTATCGCCGGCCAGGAAGCAATTCTGGGGGAGATTGTGATACTGGCCGCCTTTATTCCTTTGCTTATTGGTACCGGTGGTAATGTTGGATCTCAATCAGCAACAGTAGTTATCAGAGGGCTGGCAACCGGGGAGATAACCCCAAAACGCGCAGTTGCTATAATTACCCGGGAAGCCGGTATCGGCTTCGTGCTGGGTATCGTCCTGGGAATTCTGGTCCTGGGCTGGGCTTATCTACTTGGCCGCAGTTTCGAAGTAGCCATTGTGGTAAGCGCAACCCTGATAGGCATTTCGACCATTGCTACGCTTACCGGCGGCTCGCTTCCGTTTATATTCCGCTTATTTAAAGTCGACCCGGCACTGGTTTCAGCGCCCTTTATAACCACAGTCATGGATATATTTGGTGTAATTCTTTATTTCCTTGTTGCCAACATGTTACTCAGCTTTTGACCTGTAATCTGGTATTTGACAAGTTTTTCTTGACTCCATACCCTGGTTGATCCATAATTGTTAGTAACCACTAACTGGGAGGTAAGACGATTGGCAGTTCGTCATTCAGCCAGCCTGGAAGATTATCTTGAAGCCATAATGCTGGTTGCAGGAAAAACTAACAAAGCTACAGTAACCCGGATAAGCCAGTCCATGGGTGTAAAAAAGCCGAGTGTTTCTTCAGCCATAACCAAACTGTCTGAGTTGAAACTGGTAACTCATGAAAAATACGGCGAAATATCCTTGACTGACAAAGGCAAGGCAATTGCCCGCGATGTTTACCATCGTCACCAGGCATTACGGCGGTTTTTAACTGAAATATTAAGTGTGGATGTAGAAACAGCCGCAGAGGATGCCTGCCGCATGGAACACTACCTGAGTTCCACCAGCATGCAAAGGCTGGATAAATTTATTGAATTTGTAATGGAATGCCCTCAAGGCCGGCCTGTCTGGCTCGAAGGTTTTAATTACTACCTGAAACACGGTTATAGAAACCCCACACAAATGATAGCCTGTGCCAGTAGTTGCGATGCCCGAAATGCTTCCGCAAACCCTGATAAAATAGAATAATGAGTAACCTGCCTTGAAAAAACCAGTAATGCCTTTGGCTTTGCCTCCAGCCAATCAACTGCTTCAAGTTGTAGAAATTGCATCCGGCTCCAGTTTGAAAAAACGCCTGGCCTGTCTGAGAATTACCCCGGGTGCATATCTAAAGCTAGCCTCTACCGGTACTACCGGGCAGTTAATAATAAATATTAAAGATGCAAGGCTGGCAATTGGGAGAGGTATAACCCTCTGCACTTAATGGTGATTCAAAACAGCCGAAACAAGGAGTGATACAGTTGCAAAGCAGCATACAAATTGGCAGGCTTTTTGGCATTTCTATTCGAATCCACCTGTCGTGGTTTATTATTTTTGGCTTGATATCCTGGGCGTTGGCTTTTAACTATTTCCCGGTAACCTACCCCGACTGGTCTATTGCGACTACTATCTCCGTCAGTATTGCAACCAGCCTGCTGTTTTTTGCCTCGGTACTCGCTCATGAAATTATGCATAGCCTGGTTGCCAAAAAATACGGCATTCCGGTGTCGTCCATTACCCTTTTTGTGCTGGGTGGCATTGCTGAAATAGCTGAGGACCCTAAAAAACCTAAAATCGAATTTCTGATGGCTGTTGCCGGACCTTTAACCAGTATAGCTATCGGGCTCATTTTCGGTATTTTTTGGCTGGGATTACCTTTGAGCGCTGAGATTGCTATTGCTGTTTCTTTCTGGTTAGCCTGGATTAATCTTCTGCTGGGAGTTTTTAATCTCATTCCCGGCTTTCCAATGGATGGAGGTCGCATACTTAGATCTATACTCTGGTGGAAAACTGACGATTTAAATAAAGCCACTTATGTTGCATCCAAAATAGGTCAAAGCATAGGACTACTGTTTATCATAGCCGGTGTCGT
>PWTP01000042.1 GCA_003563865.1 Dehalococcoidia bacterium | reverse complement strand
TGGCACTGCTATAAAAATGATTTTTAAAAACCGCGGGGTTTCGTAGTTGCTGATATTTAAATTGGTTGTGGTAGGCATGCTCGGCTACATGATAGGCTCCATTCCATGGGGCCTTCTGATAAGTAAATGGCTGGCCAAGATAGACATACGGCATTACGGCAGTGGACGCACCGGTGGCACTAATGTATTAAGAGCGCTTGGCCGGAAAGCATTTCTACTGGTGGTTTTACTGGATATATCCAAAGGGGCATTGGCCGTCCTGTTTGCCTACCTGATTATAGGCAATGACATTATTACAGTAGGAAATGCCGGACTCGGTGCCCTTTTCGGGCAGGCTGTGGGAGGTTTGGCAGCCGTAATAGGCCACATTTGGCCTCTTTTTGCCAATTTCAAAGGAGGCCGTGGTGTAGCTACCTTTTTTGGTGCTCTAATAGCCATGTGTCCTGTTGCCGGGCTCTCCGGTGGTGCAATATTTATTGCCACTGCATTATTATCCGGCTATGCTTCCCTGGGTTCTATCACCGGCATGGCTGCAACCTGTGTTATACTGGTTCCGCTTACACTTCTGTATGGTTACCCATTCGAATACCTTATTTTTGCCCTGGCAGGAACAGTGCTGATTACAATCATTCATAAAGACAACATAAAACGGTTGATTCAGGGAAAAGAACGGCGGCTGAATACCAGAGTTAAGCTGGATGGCAAAACAAAAGTAGAGCAAGGCAAACAAAACAATGCTTGAGCAAAAAGTAGCCATATTAGGAACTACCTCTTGGGGGTTCACCCTTGCATACATTCTTGCACTGAAAGGCATTAGCGTTTCTTTGATAGCCCGTACCATTGAAGAAGTCCGGATGTTTGAAAATAACCAGTTTGACAGCTCTAAAATGCAGGGGATGTCTTTCCCTGCCGGTGTATCAGTAACCGCCAACCCGGGAGAAGCCCTGGACAAGGCTGAGGCGCTTATACTGGCAGTGCCATCTCAATCCATGCGCTCTAACATCAAATCGGTTAAACAGCATCTGAAGAAACCTGTGCTGGTTATCAGTGCTGCTAAAGGGCTTGAACTGGGCACCAATAAACGCATGAGCCAAGTAATCGGCGAAGAAATAGATCGTGCTTTGATAAGCCGTATATGTGTTCTTTCCGGCCCCAATCTTTACCGTGAAATTCTAAATGGATTGCCGGCATGTTCTGTGCTGGCAGCAGAAAGAGATGACATCGCCCGGAAAGCTCAGAAGCTACTCACTGCCCGCAACTTTAGCGTTTTTATACAGCATGATGTAATAGGAGTAGAGTTAGGCGGAACATTAAAAAATATCATCGCCATCGGAGCAGGTATGATAGATGGACTAAAATTCGGTGATAATGCCAAAGCAGCATTCATTACCCGTGGCTTAACTGAAATGAGCGCTCTCAGCCTGGCAATGGGAGCCAGTCCGTTGACTCTATCCGGCCTTTCAGGCCTGGGGGATTTGATTGCAACCTGTGCCAGCCCCTTGAGCCGCAACCATTTTGTGGGTTATGAGTTAAGTACCGGCAAAAGTATGGAGCAAATAAAGGCTGCACTGGGCTCTGAAGTTTCAGAAGGCGTAACCACTACCGCTGCAGTGCATGATATTGCCAGGCAATTAAGGCTTGAAATGCCCATCACAGAAAGGTTATACAGCGTACTTTACCAGGGCTCTAATCCCCACCAGATAATTGCTGAGATACTTGGCATTGAAGGAAGGCACGAACTGGCCGGAAGGCGTTGGAATCTGTTTTCTTTCTTGAAACGCAACGGGCGCAAGAGATAGGGCTTACGCCTTCTTTTTCTTTCCTGAGCTAAAGCTTTTTTCAAGCTCCTCAAACAGTCTTTTCTGCTCTTTATTTAGCTTCTCAGGTGTAACCACGGTTAAGTGCACCAGCTGATCACCCTGGCCACTGCGCTGCAGGCGCTTGATACCTTTGTTCTTGAGTTTAAACTGGGTGCCTGACTGTGTACCTCTTGGGATTTTTAACTTTTCTTCACCAAACAAAGTAGGCACCATAGCTTCGCACCCCAGAGCTGCCTGGGCAAAATTAATTTTCAGCTCATAGTTTATATCGAACCCGTTACGGTAAAAATACGGGTGCTCCATTACCTGGGCGGTGATGTACAAATGCCCGGACGGAGCTCCGCGGTCACCTACATTGCCCTCACCACTCAAACGAATGGCATTACCGTTATCAATGCCGGCCGGAATATTGACCTTCAAAGAGTGTGTTTTTTGTTCTTTGCCACTGCCCCGGCATTGAATGCACGGGTTTTTAACAATGCGGCCCTCACCGTTACATGAAGGGCATGTAATTATATTGGCAAATTTACCAAACAAACTCTGTTGGACCCGCTGGACCCGTCCCCGCCCGTCGCAATCAGAACAACGGGTACTTTCCGAACCTGGTTCACTGCGGGAACCATGACAGCGGTCACACCGTTCAATGCGGTTAACGGTTATTTCTTTTTCACAACCAAGGGCGGCTTCTTCAAAACTCAATGTTACCCTGGTTTGAATATCCGAGCCGGGGCGGGCTGAAGGTCCGCTGTCTGCAGAAGCACCGAAAAAAGCATCAAATATATCACCAAAACCACTAAAACCAAACCCGCCAAAACCTCCGAAATCCTGAGATTGAGTCCCGGCATGGCCAAACCGGTCATATGCATCGCGCTTACCTTCATCAGAAAGCACTTCATATGCTTCATTGACCTCTTTAAACCTTTCAGCCGAGCCGTCCTGGTGATTTCGGTCCGGATGATGCTCTTTTGCCAGCTTTCTGAAGGCCTTTTTTATTTCATCAGGCCCGGCATTCCGGTCTACACCGAGTATTTCGTAATAGTCTCTTCTTACAGCCATAATCCATCTTTTCAATTTTAGTCCCTCTTACGGATAACCGCAAGAGGGACTTATTAATTCACCTTTGCCTGTACATTTTAACTCAAATGGCCAAACAATCTCAAGAATTATACTTCGCGATACTCACCCTCAACGGTGCCTTCATCCTGAGAGCCACTTCCGCTCCCTTCTCCACTATCGCCGGCCTGGCCCTCGGTGTCCTGGCCACCGGCTGCTTCCCCTGCCGGGGGCTGCTGCTGTTCGTAAACTGCTGAGCCCACCTTTTGCATAACTTCCGACAATTCCTGCTGGGCGGCCTTAATGGCATCAACATCCTGGCCGGAAAGAGCTGTTTTAACGGCGGCAATTTTGCCTTCGAGTTCTTTTGCCAGATCATCAGGCATTTTTTCTTTCTGCTCTTTCAAAGTCTTTTCTGCAGTGTAGACTGCATTATCGGCAATGTTACGTGTCTCAATTTCTTCCTTGCGTTTAGCATCTTCACCGGCGTGCAATTCAGCTTCTTTCTTCATTTTTTCAACTTCTTCTTTCGAAAGGCCTGAAGATGATGTAATGGTTATTTTCTGTTGCTTACCGGTACCTTTATCAACCGCACTGACATTTAAAATGCCGTTGGCATCAATATCAAAGGTAACCTCAATTTGAGGCACTCCCCGGGGTGCAGGCAGTATCCCATCCAGCATAAACCGGCCAAGCGTCCGGTTGTCATTTGCCATAGGCCGTTCTCCTTGCAGAACATGAATTTCTACGCTTGGCTGGTTATCCGAAGCGGTTGAAAACACCTGACTTTTAGAGGTCGGTATAGTCGTATTACGCTGGATTAGAGTGGTCATCACACCTCCCAGGGTTTCTATACCCAGAGTAAGTGGAGTCACATCCAGCAGCAGCACATCTTTCACGTCACCCTTAAGTACACCTGCCTGTATCGCGGCACCAACCGCTACTACCTCATCCGGATTCACACCCTTGTGTGGTTCTTTTCCGAAGAATTCGGTAACCTTTTGTTTCACAAGTGGCATACGGGTTTGACCACCTACCAGTATTACTTCATCAATCTGGGCGTTTGTCTTACCGGCATCCTTGATAGCCTGCTTACAGGGCTCCATTGTTTTTTCCACCAAATCGGATACCATTTGCTCCAACTTGGAACGACTCAAGTTCAGGCTGAGATGTTTGGGCCCAGCGGCATCGGCGGTTATAAAAGGTAGATTTACCTCTGTCTGCTGTACGGTGGAAAGTTCGCATTTGGCTTTTTCAGCTGCCTCACGCAGACGCTGAAGTGCCATACGGTCTTTGCTTAAATCTATACCCTGGTCTTTCTTGAATTCATCAATAAGCCAGTCAACAATTCTCTGATCAAAATCATCACCGCCCAAATGAGTATCACCAGCGGTGGATTTTACCTGGAATGTGCCATCACCAATTTCCAGTATAGATATATCAAATGTGCCACCACCAAGATCATAAACCGCAATTGTTTCATCACCTTTTTTGTCCAACCCATAAGCCAGCGAGGCAGCTGTAGGTTCATTGATAATCCTTAGAACCTTTAGCCCGGCAATTTCACCGGCATCTTTGGTGGCCTGGCGCTGACTATCATTAAAGTAAGCCGGGACTGTTATCACTGCTTCAGTGATTTTTTCACCCAGATAAGCCTCGGCATCCGATTTCAGTTTTTGAAGTATCATTGCTGATACTTCCGGCGGGCTGTAATCCTTGCCCCCCATGACAACCCTTACGTCGCCATTGTCAGCCTGGGTCACCTTGTAGGACTTGCGCTTGGCATCTTCCGACACCGGTAACTCACGTCCGGGCGGATCAGTCCATTTACGGCCCATGAAACGTTTGATTGAGTAGATCGTGTTATCCGGATTGGTAGTTGCCTGGCGCTTGGCTACCTGACCTACCAGGCGTTCACCACTTTTTGATACTGCTACCACCGAAGGTGTTGTTCTGTTGCCTTCTACATTGGATATGACAACCGGTTCACCGGCTTCCATAACCGCCATACAGGAATAAGTAGTGCCTAGATCAATTCCAATAGTTTTTGCCATGTATTCATACCTCCTAAAAATGTTTCTGCAATTATTTATGTCTGTTCTGACTAAGCCTTTTTACCACACCCTCCCTTATCTCCACTCCCAACCAGTACAGTGCAAGGTCGAAGCACTTTGCCATAAAGGGTATATCCAGGTTTAATTTCATCAACTACTTTATCCTCTTCTCCCTGGGTTAAAGCAGCTGATTCATGGTAATTAGGATCAAAGTCAGCACCTATTGCTTCAATTCTCTTCAATCCACGGGCTTCCAGGGCTGATACTAGTTTGCGATGAATATGCTTTATACCATCTACCCATGAATGATCTTGTATATCCTCCGGAACAGCGTCCAATGCCCTCTCCAGATCATCAATCACAGGCAGTATTGTCAGCATCAGGTTACCCTCTGCTTGCTGGGTAAAGCCCGATCTTTCCTGCTCCACCCTCCTTTTATAGTTAATAAAATCTGCATGTGTTCTTTGCAGTTTGTTAAAATAATCCTCAGCCTTGGCCTGCTCCGCCTTTAACTGCTCTTCAAGCGAAGCTGACTTGTTTGAGCTTTCAGCATCATTCTGCTCTTGAGCCTGTTTTTTAATATTTTTTTCTGTGTCTTTCTCGTTGTTTTCTTGTATCAACTATTATCCTCCCTTCAGGGTTATTGTTTAGTTGATATCGGCGTTACCACTCAAGCCGGTAAGCTCGCTGCCATAAAGTTCTGCCATCATTTTACTCATAACCAGTGAAAGGTATCCTACCAGAGCTATTGCCCTTTCATATCGCATACGTGTAGGCCCAAATACACCAATGGTCCCGGAAAACTCTTCCGGTACTCCGTAATTTGCCAGTACCAGGCTAAAATCCTGCACATCTTCAGATTGATTTTCCTGGCCTATAACCACATTTACCCGGTAGTCAGACAGGCCGGGCAGGCGCATCAAACCGGGTAACTTCTTTTGTTCAACCAGGTCAAGAATAGCGCTCAGTTTTTCACCCCGGTTAAATTCGGGCTGACTGAGCAGATAAGGAAGCCCGTCAATATATGACTCGTTCCTGCTCTGGCGGGCCTCGGCCTGCATCAAACGGCTTACAACCAACCCAACTTTTTGACTGATTGAAGCCAGTTTCTTGACTTTCCGGTCTACCTGATTGTTATTCTTGCCTTTAAATAAACGGCTAAGGTTGGCAGCAATTTCACTCAGCTCTTCTTGAGTCATAGCCTGGTCAAGATTAAAAAGCTGCTGCTTGACACGTGCTCCTTCAAGGACCAGTACTATAAGTGCAAGCATTGGCTGCAATGATATCAGCTCCAGGTGTTTAAATTTGGTAGCGGGTGCTGCCGGCCGGGTTACCATTGATAAACTGCGCACCTGTTGGGCCAAAAAAGAACCGGCCAGCTCCATCCATTCTTCAATCTCGTCTTCTACTTGATGGAAAAGGTGATTTATCAGCATCTGTTCCACCACCGGTACCCTGATTTTTGCCAAAGTACCTACATGATATCTATACCCCTTATCCAGAGGTACACTTCCGGCGGCGTGATGAGGGCGGGAAATATAACCTTCTTCTTCTAACAGTGCCATTTCGTTACGTATGGTAGCTGAGCTAACATTAAGACCGATCTCTGAAAGAACAGCCGTAGACGAAACCGGCAACGCGGTTTTTATATACTGGCTTACAATCGAATTAAGCACATGTGCTGTTCTTGATCTTAACATTAACCTGTTCTCTAACAAATTAGCAATCTAAGCCATAGATTGCTAACTAAATTTAGCATTCTACCATCTTCTTGTCAAGAGAGACAGAAAGCACAACCGGCCCCTTGACTCGAAGCCGTAAACGTAGATAGACTATCCAGGTATTTGAATAATCATGAAAATAATCGGATTAACCGGCAGTATTGGAAGCGGC
>PWTP01000166.1 GCA_003563865.1 Dehalococcoidia bacterium | reverse complement strand
ATGGTTACCGATTCAGGTAGTGTTGCCCAAACAGTGAAAGAAGCTTTTTATATTGCCAGAACCGGAAGGACTGGCCCGGTACTGATTGATATGCCTAAAGATGTTCAAGTAGATACAGCAGAGTTCGATTATTCCGGGCGCCTGAATTTGCCGGGATATAAACCAACTACACAGGGGCATCCGTCCCAACTGAAAAAAGCTGCCAAAGTTATCGGAGAAGCTTCAAAACCGGTTATTCTGGCCGGACAGGGAATTATTATTTCAGGTGCTTATGACGAACTTAAGGAACTGGCAGAAAAAGCCCAGATACCGGTTATTACAACTTTGCTAGGCATAAGCTCCTTCCCGTGTTCACATATTCTGTCATACGGCTGGTTGGGCATGCATGGTATGGCACATGCCAATCTTGCAGTTGATGAAGCTGATCTGATAATAGCTATCGGGATGCGTTTTGATGATAGGGCTACCAGCCGGGTTAGCGGGTTTGCGCCAAATGCAAAAGTTATTCACATAGACATTGATCCAGCCGAGATCGGCAAGAATGTTAAAGTAGATGTACCGGTTGTGGGTGATGCCCGGACGGTTCTCAAAGCCATGAATAAATTCGTAGAAACCAGGCAAAATTCACAATGGCTTAAAAGATTAGAAGAGTTACACGCAAAACATCCTTCATTGGTAATAGCCGATAGTGAAAATATATTACCGCAATTTGTTATCCGCAAGATATTTGAAGCAACTTCAGGCAATGCCACTATTGTTACCGGTGTGGGGCAACACCAGATGTGGACAGCACAGTACTACACATTCGACCGCCCCAACACACTGGTTACTTCCGGCGGATTGGGCACTATGGGTTTCGAGTTGCCTGCAGCTATGGGTGCAGCAGTTGGCCGCCC
Organism: Dehalococcoidia bacterium; assembly: GCA_003563865.1. Lineage (GTDB taxonomy): Bacteria > Chloroflexota > Dehalococcoidia > Dehalococcoidales > CSSed11-197 > CSSed11-197. The sequence goes on along the minus strand of PWTP01000166.1, from coordinate 5,971 downwards.
GGATGAAACAGTTTGGTGTGTTGCCGGGGACGGTGGTTTTCAAATGACAATGCAGGAGCTTGCGACAATTGTTCAGGAAAAAATAGCAATTAAGATTGCTATAATTAACAACGGTTTTCTTGGTATGGTAAGGCAATGGCAGGAACTATTCTATGGCAAGAGGTATATGGCTACACCTTTGAGCTGCCCCGATTTTGTAAAAATTGCTGAAGCTTATTGTATTCCGGCAATTAATGTAACCCGAAAGGAAGATGTTGAGCCATCCATTAAACGTGCTATGGATCATCCGGGCAGCTTCCTGCTGAATTTTGTGGTTGAACCTGAAGAAAATGTGTATCCCATGGTACCCCCAGGTGCAAGCCTGGCAGAAGTTATGGAAGCTCCAAGGAAAGAGGTGACATCATGGCCGCACAAAAGCACACCATAGTGGCTCTGGTAATCGATAAACCGGGTGTCTTCAACCGTATATCGAGCCTGTTCAGGAGACGGGGTTTTAATATGGACTCTATCGCAGTTGGCCATAGTGAACTACCTAATATTTCCAGGGTTACCATTGTTGTTGAAGGTTCTACCGGTCAGGTAGAACAGGTGAGGAAACAGCTGGAAAAAAATATCGATATTGTTAAAGTGACCGATATCACTAACCGTGATACTATTGGGCGTGAACTTGCGCTTGTAAAGGTACACGCCAACTCTTCTTCCAGAAGCGAGATAATCCAGATAGTGGATATATTCAGAGCAAAAATTGTTGATGTAGCTCCCGATTCGGTGACCATCGAGGTTACTGGTGATACTGCCAAAGTTGAGACATTGTACAAACTGCTCAAAACATTTGGCATTAAAGAAATCGCAAGGACCGGGTATATTGCCATGACACGAGGAGATAATACATCGATTTAAAAAATATGTTTACCAATCAAGGTATAATAAGGCGGGAAGAATAAAACACAAAGGAGATTTTACATGGCAACCATTTACTACGATGAGGATTGTAATTTGGAACTTATCAAAAACAAGGTAGTTGGCATAATTGGCTATGGCAGTCAGGGGCATGCGCAGGCTCAGAATTTGCGTGACAGCGGGATTAATGTGATTGTGGCAGAAATGGAAGGAAGCAAGAACTGGCAAGCAGCCAAAATGGCCGGGTTTGATGTTATGAGTGCATCTCAACTTGCCGGTAAGGCCGACATTATAATGCTGCTTGCTCCCGATACGCTTCAATCAAAAATATACACAGATTCAATCGCCCCTGAACTGAAAGCCGGTAAAATGCTGATGTTTTCTCATGGATTTAATATTCATTATAATCAGATTATTCCACCAGATGATGTGGATGTTACCATGATTGCTCCTAAATGCCCGGGGCATATGTTAAGGCAGGTGTATGTTGAAGGCACCGGAGCTCCGGCACTGGTAGCTGTGCACCAGGATGCCAGTGGTCAGGCGCTGGGGCTTGCGCTGGCTTATGCTTCAGGTATCGGTTCAGGCAAAGCCGGAGTGATAGAGACTTCTTTCGAAGAAGAAACTGAAACAGATCTATTTGGTGAACAAGCTGTCCTGTGTGGTGGAGTAACCTCATTAATAAAAGCCGGATTTAATACACTGGTTGAAGCCGGGTATCAACCTGAAATTGCCTATTTCGAGTGCTTGCACGAGCTTAAGTTAATTGTGGACCTGATATATAAAGGTGGCATGAACTATATGCGTTACTCGGTGAGTGATACTGCTGAGTATGGCGATTACACCAGGGGGCACAGGGTTATTAATGAAGCAGTGCTTGAAGAGATGGCTGAAATACTGGCCGAGATTCAAGATGGAACTTTTGCTAAAGAGTGGATTTTGGAAAACCAGGCCAATAGGCCTACCTATAATGCCATGAAACGCTGGGAAGAAAGCGAACTCATTGAAGAGGTTGGAGAAGAGTTGAGAGAAATGATGCCCTGGCTTAAGGATAGTAAATAAAGAAGACAATATAGTTGTTTCAGGCTTAAATTATGTTTAAACCGTTTAGTAGATATATTATCGAAAATTGTTTCTCCTTGAGAGAAAGCCTCAACCTTACCGTCCCCTCCCCCTGGTAAAAGGGGCGGAGGGGTAGTATTGATTGGCAGATTCAAAATATACCGAGGAGTAGACAATGGAAAAGGTGATTATCTTTGATACCACACTGAGAGACGGCGAGCAGGCAGCCGGAACAACACTTAATAAAGAGGAAAAACTTGAAATAGCCCGGCAACTGGAAAAATTGGGGGTGGATGTTATTGAAGCGGGCTTTCCGGTTAGTTCTCCGGGTGATTTTGATGCAGTTAAGCTTATAAGCCGGCAACTGAAGGAACCGGTTGTTTGCGCTCTTGCCAGAGCAAATTCCAAAGATATAGATAAAGCCTGGGAGGCCGTAAAGCAGGCTCGTTCACCACGTATCCATGTTTTTATTTCAGCTTCTCAAATACAGATGGCACATCAGTTACACAAGAGCCCCGAAGAAGTTCTCCAGCTTGCCAGTAGCATGGTGGCTTATGCCAAACGATATGTGCATGACGTCGAATTTTCTCCCATGGATGCTTCAAGGGCAGATCCGGTTTTTGTTTATAGAATCTGTGAGCAGGCTATTAAATCCGGGGCTACTACTATAAATATACCCGATACGGTTGGATATGCTATGCCGGAAGAATTCGGTGGTTTTATAAGTGATATATGTGAGAATGTCCCCAGTATCGGCCGGGCTATTATCAGTGTTCATTGCCATAATGATTTAGGGCTGGCTGTTGCCAACAGCCTGGCGGCGGTTAATGCCGGCGCCCGTCAGGTTGAGTGTACAATTAATGGTATTGGTGAAAGAGCCGGCAACGCTTCGCTGGAAGAGATAGTGATGTCAATTACTACCCGTCAAGATTTATATAAGGTAGAAACCGGCATAAAGACTGAACAAATATACCGGGCAAGCCGGCTTGTGAGTGAAATAACCGGTTTTCCAGTCCAGCCTAATAAAGCTATCGTAGGGGTTAATGCTTTCCGGCACCAATCTGGCATTCATCAGGATGGTGTTATCAAAATGCCCAAAACATACGAAATAATTGAACCGCAGAAAGTAGGCGTTCCTTCTTCCAGCCTTGTGCTGGGTAAACTAAGCGGACGGCATGCGTTTAAAGAGCGATTGGCTGAACTGGGTTTTACTTTAAGTGAGGAAGATTTTAGCCGCGCATTCGCTGCTTTCAAAGAACTGGCAGACAAAAAGAGAATAGTAACCGACCGGGATATAGAATCACTTGTAGCCGAAGAAAAACGTACTATAGTCGAGGTGTATCACCTTGACCGGCTTCAGGTTACCTGTGGAGCTGGAATTCCGACAGCAGCAGTTGTTCTTTCAGGGCCTGAAGGGGAAAAACTGGCCGATGCAGCGCTGGGTACCGGTCCGGTTGATGCTGTCTACAAAGCCATTAACCGTATAGTGAAAGTGCCTAATAGTCTAACTGAATTTACTGTAAAATCTGTTACTGAGGGTATTGATGCCATGGGAGAAGTTCTCATACGCGTCGAAAGTGAAGGTATCAGTTACACCGGACGAGGAGCTGATACTGATATCATCACCGCTTCGGCCAAAGCTTACATGAACGCCTTAAACCGTCTTTTAGCTGAACGTAACAGCAAAGGAGAATAGGTAGTGTGGCCTGAAATAGAAATAATTTTAAGATTAGTGGTGGCGGCCGTTCTGGGCGGCATTATCGGTTTTGAACGCTGGAAGGCCGGTAAACCTGCCGGGATACGTGATCTGGCATTGATTTCCACCGGTGCAGCAATATTTACTGTAGTTTCGGCACAAGGGTTTTTTGGTGGTGATCCAACCCGTATCGCTGCCGGTATTGTTACCGGGGTTGGTTTTTTGGGAGCCGGTGCTATTCTTCATCGTGACCATGGAGGGGTTAAAGGCCTGACTACAGCTACCAGTATCTGGATTGCTGCCGGGATTGGGCTGGCTATAGGTACCGGTCTCTATTACATCGGGCTGGCAGCTACTGCCATCGCTTTGCTTGTTTTATGGCTTATTAGTGAAGACGATAATTAAGATAGTTGGACTTTAAATAAGGGGTTATTTATGACACTTGCCGAAGCCATTTTGGCTGTCCACAGCTCCAGGGACAAAGTCAGTCCCGGCGAGTTTTTGAATGTAAAAGTAGATATGGTGCTGGCCAACGATATAACCGGGCCAATAGCAATACGCGAATTTAATAAAATTGGAGTCGGGAAGGTCTTTGATCCCCAAAAAGTGGTTATGGTTCCCGACCATTTTACCCCCAATAAAGACATTGCTTCGGCTGAGCAGGCCAAAATAATTAGAGAATTTTGTGTTCAGCAGGGTTGCCATTATTATGAAACCGGCCGGGCAGGCATAGAGCATGTTCTACTGCACGAAGAAGGCCTGGTACTGCCCGGAGATGTAGTAATAGGAGCAGACTCTCATACCTGTACATACGGAGCACTGGGTGCTTTTGCTACCGGTATGGGTTCAACTGATATAGCCTCAGCCATGGCAACTGGCGAGATATGGATGAAAGTGCCCCAAACTCTACGGTTTAATTATCGTGGCCGGCCTCAAAACTGGGTAAATGGCAAAGACTTTATCCTGCACACCATAGGAGATATCGGCGTCGATGGAGCCCTTTATTCAGCTATGGAGTTTGGAGGTGAAGCCATAGAGAATCTTTCCCTGGAAGGGCGGTTTACCATGGCTAATATGGCAATCGAAGCCGGGGCAAAAGCCGGGTTGTTTTATGCAGATGAAAAAACAAAAGAGTATGTAAACGGCCGGGCTAGAAAGCCATATAAGGTTTACCCGAGAGACGCCTGTGGCGAGTATTTCAGGGTCATTGAATATGATGTGTCTAAAATAGAACCTCAGGTGGCTTTTCCTCACTTGCCTTCCAACACAAGACCGGTAAGCAAGGCATCCTCTATTGTAATTGATCAGTCAGTAATCGGCAGTTGTACCAATGGCCGTATTGAAGATCTGAGGGTAGCTGCCCGGGTATTAAAAGGCAAAGCAATTAAATCGGATGTGCGCTGCATAATCATTCCGGGTTCACAAGCAGTGTATCTAGACGCATTGAGAGAAGGGTTGATAGAAATATTTATCGAGTCTGGTTGTGTGGTTAGTACTCCGACCTGCGGGCCCTGTCTTGGTGGCCATATGGGCATTCTGGCAGCTGGAGAGAAGGCAATTGCCACCACTAACCGTAATTTTGTTGGAAGAATGGGCAGTCCTAAATCAGAAGTTTATTTATCAAATCCGGCTGTAGCTGCTGCCAGTGCTGTTGCAGGCAGAATAATGAATCCGGATATGCTTTAAAACCATGAAAATGAACCGCATTGAAAAGTGGATGGTTAACCGTACTTCGAGTGGTAACAACGGTATTAAACTGGCAAAAAAACTATTATCCTACACCCGGCTGGATGATGGCCGGCAGTTTCTTGATATCGGTTGTGGGCAAGGTAATATAACCATGTTTCTTGGGTCTGAGTATGATGCCAGGGTGACCGGTATTGATATTGACGAAAAAGAACTGGAAAAAGCGATTAAGGCAAATACAAATACCGGGGTTAAATTTTTAAAACAAGACGCCAGGGAGTTGTCTTTCGAAGACCGGACGCAGGATCTGGTGCTGGCTTTTGGTGTGTTGCACCATATACCCGATTGGCAAAGAGCTGTAGGAGAAATTGGACGAATCACCAAAGTTGACGGATACTTTGTTTCAGCAGAACTGGTTTATCCCGAATGGCTGACCCGGATTGATGATCGTTCATCATTCAAGTTTGGCCTGCATACACTGGATACCAATTTGTTGGTACGTTTATTGCAGGATGAAGGGTTTGTGACGGTTTATACATCAAACAAAAAACGGAGATTATGGCAGGAGCATGAAGCAGTATACCAGAAGAAATATGAAAAAGCCTGGGCAAGAGTATAGTAATTGAT
>PWTP01000053.1 GCA_003563865.1 Dehalococcoidia bacterium | reverse complement strand
GCTGATCGAAAGTGACTCTGCTCAAGCAGCAGAGCTTGCCTCGACCCTTGAAAATGTTGAGATAATCAATGGCAGCGGTACCAGCCATGATTTTCTGGCCGAAATTGGAATTGGCTCAGCTGATGCTTATGTAGCCACCACTCGTAACGATGAGCTTAATATTTTAAGCGCTCTGCTGGCCAAGAAACTGGGTGTTCAACGCTCTTTGGTAGTAATCAACAACGCCGGTTATATTCCACTTGCTGAAGCAATTGGGGTAGATGTGGCTGCTTTACCTACTCTGCTTGCGGCAGATGAAATCACCCGCTTTGTTTTACATGGTGGCGCCATTGCCACTGCCCTCTTAGAAGGTGAAAAGCTGGAAGCGATTGAATTTATAGCCAGTAATACGGCTGCCATAACCGGTAAAAAATTTGAGGAAATCAAATTCCATAATGAAGTAGTACCAATTGCTGTTGTTCGTGGTAATGAAGTTTTCTTGCCGCCAGGTGAAGCAGTGATTGAACCGGGGGATCATGTGATTATTGTTGCTCCGATTGCTTTGATACCAGCTGTGGAGAAAGTTTTTAAGTAACCCGTTATGAAGCTCAGGGTTATTGCACACTATCTCAGCCTGATTGCCATAGGTACAGGCATAGCCATGCTGGTTCCGCTGATTGTCAGCCTGGTTAATAACGGCAGTGATACAGGCGCCTTTGCATTATCAAGTGCCATAGCCCTGGGAACCGGTATTCTGGTATGGCTTGTCACCCCGTCCAAAGACCGCAGGTTGTCTACCCGTGAGGCAATTGTTATTGTGGCCGGGGGCTGGATTGTTGCTTCGGCTGCGGGTTCATTGCCCTACTTCTTCTCAGGCGCGTTGCCACAATTTGTTGATGCTTTTTTTGAAGCAGTAAGTGGCTTTACCACCACCGGGGCTACCGTTTTTACCTCCATCGAAACACAAGAGCAGGGCATCCTTCTGTGGCGTTCCATGACCCAGTGGCTGGGGGGCATGGGTATTATCATGCTTTTTGTAGCTCTTTTCCCTGTGTTAGGCATGGGGTCGGCCCATCTCATAGAAGCTGAAATGCCCGGCAGCCAGCACTATGGAGAAAGGCTCACTGCCCGTATCCGGGATAGCGCTAAAGCTTTGTGGTTAATCTACCTGGGGATGACCATAGCACAATATATCCTGTTAAGGTTTGCCGGACTTATTCCGTTTGATGCCATTACCGTTACTTTCAGCACTATACCGATCGGTGGATTTACACCGACCGATTTAAGCATCGCAGCTTACAACAGCCTCTGGGTTGAGATAATTGTGATTGTATTTATGGTTATGGCAGGGGTTAATTTCGGGCTTTATTTTTTCCTGTTTTTCAAAAAACAGCCACTGAGGTTGTTTAATAATTCAGAATTAAGGCTGTACATAGCCATACTGCTTTTCAGTGCCACTATCATCAGCATAAACCTGTTCAGCCACATGGGGTTTTCTATAGGAGAGGCAATCAGGTATGGAGCTTTTCAGGTAGCTTCGATCGGCACAACTACCGGCTTTTCTACTACCGACTTTGATCTTTGGCCAACCTTCTCCAAAGCTATCTTGCTAATTCTGATGGTGATTGGTGGTTGCGCCGGTTCTACCGCGGGAGCACTAAAGGTAATTCGGTTTTTAGTGCTTGCTAAATATATCCACCGTCGTCTTTTGATGGTTTTTAAACCCAATACAATTATTTCCATCAAAGTTAATGGAATGGTTCTACCTGAAAATGTGATATCACGTATAATCAGCCTTACATTGCTGTATGCCGTTCTTGCTGCTGGCGGGTTTATGATAATGAGCGGCATTGGATTGGATCCAATTACAGCTTTGTCATCAGTTATTGCTACTATAGGTAATGTAGGTCCGGGTTTCGGCATGGTAGGCGCAGCTGAGAATTATGCTTTTATACCTCCAATTGGCAAAGGCGTTCTTGCACTGCTAATGCTTGCAGGAAGGCTTGAAATATTTACTATCCTGGTTCTGTTCATGCCCTCATTCTGGAGATGGCGCTAGATACCGGGGTTATTTTTGCCTTTTTCTTGCCTTACGACGAAAGCTAAAGCTATAATTCATACAACACAGCATTGTTTTGAGGAGATAGTTATTGACCGGCGACGAGTTAAGAAGTTCATTTTTAGAATACTTTGAAAACAAAGCCCACACTATTGTGCCAAGTTCTTCGCTGATTCCACATGGAGACCCTACCCTGCTGCTTAATACAGCCGGCATGGTGCAGTTTAAGCCATATTTTTTGGGCGAAGAAAAGCCTCCGTCACGCCGTTTGGCCTCCTGTCAGAAGTGTTTCAGAACCACTGATATCGAATCAGTAGGCGATTCCAGCCATTGCACTTTTTTTGAAATGCTGGGCAACTTTTCTATAGGCGACTACTTTAAAACTGAAGCGATCGACTGGGCATGGGAATTTGTTACAGAACATCTAAAGCTACCAATTGAAAAGCTCTGGATAACCATATTAAAAGACGACGACGAAGCCTTCGATCTGTGGTTAAAGCAAGGAGTACTGGAAAACAGGATTATAAGACTCGACGAAAAGGACAATTTTTGGGGACCACCGGGGGCTGCAGGCCCCTGTGGCCCATGTAGTGAAATCCATTACGACTATGGGTTGCATATGGGATGCGGTAAACCGGGTTGCGCTCCGGGCTGTGAATGCCCTCGTTTTGTAGAAATATGGAATCTGGTTTTTATCCAGTACAACCAGGCAGCAAATGGCAATAGATCGTTGCTTGAAAGGCCAAGCATCGATACCGGAATGGGGCTTGAAAGAATATCGGCGGTATTGCAGGGTAAAACAACAATATTTGAAACCGATCTTTTAAAACCATTGGTGGCAGAGGCATCAAAACTGGCCGGAGTCGAATACGGAAAGGATGAGTACTCGGATGTTGCAGTAAGGGTTATAGCTGAACACGGAAGGGGCATAGCTTTTCTTATTGCTGATGGTGTAATGCCCGGCAGTGATGGCCGCGGATATATCCTGCGCCGCCTTATTCGGCGGGCTGCTTTATATGGAAGGCGGCTGGGTTTGAAACAACCGTTCCTTGCATCTATTGCTAAAAAAACAATTGAACATATGGGTAGTATTTACCCCACATTACAGGAAAAGAAAAACCTGATTCTGGATGTTATCCGGGCAGAAGAAAACCGTTTTAGCGAAACACTTACAGTTGGGCTTGAACTGCTTGATGGTCTTATTTCCAGTGCCGGTCAAGGCGAAAACATGCTTTGTGGCAAGGATGTTTTCAAACTTTACGATACCTATGGATTTCCGGTTGAGCTCACATGTGAGCTCGCCCGGCAACATGGAATGTGCGTTGATGTTACCGGTTTTGAAAAAGAGCTGGCTAACCAGAAAGCCCGGGCTAAGGCCAACCAGCGTTTTAAATCAGGCACGGTCACCGGCGATAACATTCCAGATATCAAAGCCACCAGCTTTGTGGGATACCAATGCCTGGTTCAAAACAGCTATATTACTCACATACTTTTGGCTAACAAGCCAGTCAAAAACATCAGGAAAGGACAAACAGCTTCACTTGTTCTTTCAACAACCCCTTTTTATGCTGAAAAAGGTGGCCAGACAGGTGATACCGGATTTATCAGCCACGATGGTGCTGAGTTTAAAGTAAGCAACACAGTTCAAGGACCCTCTGAAAGCATTATACATCACGGATATGTAACCCGGGGCAGTTTTTTGCTAAATGATGAGGTGGTTGCGAGGGTTGATGAAGAACGGCGTAAAGACATTGCCCGCAACCATACAGCCACCCACCTGCTGCATATAAGCTTAAAGAATATTCTGGGCAATCATGCCGAACAGCGTGGCTCACTGGTAAGCCCGGACAGGTTAAGGTTTGATTTTTCTCACTTAAAACCGGTTACCGGCCAGGAACTGGAGGAGATTGAAAAGCAGGTAAACGAAATGATACGTGCCAATTTGCCGGTAAGTGCCCGGATTATTCCTTTCAAAGAAGCCATGAAGGCCGGAGCCATAGCCATATTTGGTGAGAAATACGGTGAAGAAGTAAGGGTGCTCAGTGTAGGCGAGCCACCTGTTTCAACCGAATTATGCGGTGGTACGCACGTTTCTTCCACCGGAGAAATAGCTGTATTCCACATTGTAAGTGAAGCATCTATCGGAGCAGGATTAAGACGCATTGAAGCTGTTACCGGCAGGAATACCGAGATGCTGCTGCGCCAGCAGGCTTTAACAATTCACCGGGCTGCCGAGTTGATAGATACTACTCCCGATAAGCTGATTTCTAAAATCAAAGCGGTAATGAACGAATTTTCTGAAACCGGTAAAAAAATGGAAGCTTTTGAACGCCAGGCTGTTTTGAGCCAGGCTGAGCACCTGGCAACCAGGGTAGAATCTATCAATTCCATAAGGCTCGTTGGGGCTAAACTGCCACAAGTGAAAGTTGAGCTGCTGAGAGAGGCAGCCGATTATCTCAAAAACAAAATCGGCAGTGGTATAGTTGCACTGGCTTCGGTAGTTGAAGACAAGCCGGTATTTGTTGTTGCGGTAACCGATGATCTGGTAAAACAGGGGTACAAAGCCGGAGATATCATCAAAGAAATGTCACGGATAGCCGGAGGTGGTGGTGGCGGTAAACCGGGGCTTGCTACCGGCGGTGGCAAAGATAAAAGCCAAATACCTGAAGCGCTTGAGGCTGTAAGGCAATATGTGAGGTTGAAATAGTCTTTGGTAAATAATAATCCCGGCCGTGTAATGGCTATAGATATTGGTGACAGATGGCTTGGTGTAGCTATCTCTGACCCTTTGAGAATAATTGCTGCACCTCACTCCTGCATAAAATGTGAAGATGATAAAGAGATTATTAAGGAAGTATGCAGGCTGGTTGAAACTAATGAAATCGCTTTACTGGTGGCCGGAATGCCACGCTCCATGAACGGCAGCACCGGACCTCAGGCATCAAAGATAACTCAATTGGTAAAGAAAATGGCCAGAAAAGTGAAGGTGCCGGTTGTTTTTCAGGATGAGCGCCTGACCACAACTCAAGCCCAGGCAATAATGGCCAATAGAAAGCTCAAACAGAGTACACGGGATGATGCTTTTGCCGCTGCAATTATTCTTCAGGAATACTTAAACGCCAACGTTCATTCCGGTAACATTATATAGAAGCAACCTTTGATGTTTGAGCCTTATGCATGAAGAACAACTTTGAAATACTTGAATCGAGCGCTAAATCTCCAGCAAGAACCGGCCGGCTTTTAACTGGCCACGGAGAAGTGCTCACCCCGGTTTTTTCACCGGTAGGCAGTCAGGCCACAGTTAAAACCCTGACACCTGAAGAAATAAAAGATGCCGGTGCGGGCATGATACTTTCAAACACCTACCACCTCTACTTGCAGCCGGGTATTGAAATTGTTAAAGCCATGGGCGGCCTGCACCGCTTTATGGGCTGGGATAGGCCTATTCTTACCGACTCCGGTGGCTTTCAGGTTTTCAGCCTGTCTCCCCTGGTTAAAATAACCGATGAAGGGGTTACTTTCAGGAGCCATATTGACGGCAGCAAACATTTTATAACTCCTGAAGATACGGTTCACTTTCAACAAGACCTGGGCTCAGACGTTATGATGGTGCTGGATGAAGTGCCACCTCATGATGCCCCGCCTGGAAAAATTGCCAAAGCAGTTGAGCGTACCGGGCTCTGGGCAAAAAGATGCCTTGAAGCAAAAACATCAACTAATCAGCAGCTTTTTGCCATAATTCAGGGAGGTATTGACCCTGAAATGCGGCAGCGTTCGGCCAGCCAGCTGGCTGAATTTGATTTTGACGGCTTTGCCATTGGAGGCTTAAGCCTGGGAGAATCCAAAGAAGAGACATCACTGGCAGTTGAAACTATTGTACCGCTGATACCCGAAGGCAAACCACGGTATTTAATGGGAGTTGGATCTCCTGAAGATCTGGTTGAAGGAGTGAGCCGGGGAATTGATATCTTTGACAGTGTGCTACCGACACGGGTGGCCAGAAATGGCGGCCTGTATACAAATAAAGGCCGCATAAACATAAAAAACAACCTTTTCAAAAACCACGGCGGGCCAATTGAAGAAAGTTGCCCTTGCTATACCTGCCAAACCTTCTCGGCAGCCTACCTGGCCCACCTGTTTCGTAGTAATGAAATTCTTGGCCTGAGGCTGGCTACCATACACAATATCAGCTTTACTCAAAGGCTGATGGCCAGAATAATACAGGCTCTGGCCCAAGACAGCTTTGATGAATTTAAACGCGAGTTTTTGGCCGGATACCAGCCGGCAGATGAAAAAGCCCGCCAAGAACAAAAATCGAAATGGCTGAAAAACAAGTTAAAATAGCTTTGCGTATTAGCTGTATTTTATTTTGAAATGCTATAATAACCACTATGATTACAACTTTTCACATACCAACTAAAATAATTGCCGGTGCCGGGGCATTCGGCCGGCTGGGTAAACAAGCAGCCCGTTTTGGTTCAAAAGTGCTGCTTGTTACCGGTAAAAACAGCATGCGTACCTCAGGCCTGCTCGATAGAGCCATCAATAATCTCAAAGAAAATGAGTTGGAGGTTATTGTTTTCGACCGGGTAGAACCCAATCCCCGCTCTGCAACAGTAGATGAAGGTGCACGGTTATTCAGAGAAAGATGCCTTGATATGATTATTGCTTTGGGTGGCGGCAGTGTTATGGATGCTTCAAAAGGCATTGTAATTGCGGTTGCAGGCGGCAAACCCATATGGCATTATGTAAAAACGGGCGAAAAAGTCCTGAACAAGGCGCCTGTGTTGATTTCAGTGCCAACAGTGGCAGCCAGTGGATCAGAATCTAACTGTGGCGCTGTAATAACTAACTGGGACACCCATGAAAAATGTGTGGTTGGCCAGGAGTGTGCTTATGCAGCAGTTTCAATAGTAGACCCTGAGCTTACATTAACGCTTCCACTTAAACCGACGCTTCAAGGAGGGGTAGATATCTTCTGCCACTTGTTCGAACGTTATAT